>JAYTWN010000189.1:0-25731 GCA_043743435.1 Acidimicrobiia bacterium | reverse complement strand
CCTCCGGGAGCCGAATCAGCCGAAACCTCGCAGGCATTATCTGAACTCTTGACCAAAAGACCTTTCGCTCCCGACGCATTGTTTGACACTGTCGCCCCGCATGCGCTGAGAACAAACACCCCAACGGCCAAGGCGGCGACAACGTGAACCAACGTTGGTGAAGCAAGCGAACGTGTGCGATGTTTGAGCATTTAAATCGACCGGCCTAAGGGAGTAGAAAAAACTGGTTCCTTCGTTGGTCTCAGGTTTGGGTGACCACTTCGGAGTTTGCGGGTGAAAAGCGTTCCGACACAGCCGATGTACAGCACCCAGGCGATCACTTGAATCCAGGTCGTGGCGGGCGAAAAGTTGACGGTTCCTTTTAACAGGGTCCCAAACCAGGATGAAGGCGGGATTTGCTCGCTGACATCAAAGGCAAGGTTCGCGATTCCTGGAAGGAAGCCTGCTTCTTGAAGATCGTGGATTCCGTAGGCCAGCACGCCTGCGGCAACCACAATGAGCCCGTAGCCGGTGTACTTGAAAAATTTGGCGATATTCAGCTTTACGGCGCCTCGGTGAATCAGTAACCCGATGATCACCGATGTGAGCAACCCAAGTGAAGCCCCAATCAGCGGCTGCGCATTGTTACCGGCGGCTTTGGCTGCCGCCCAGACAAACAGGGAGGTTTCCAGTCCTTCTCTGCCCACTGCGAGAGCCGCAACGGCAACGAGGCTCCCAGCTTTGGCCGTTGTGGCGATGGCTGCACTCATGCGGCCTTCCAACTCTCCCTTCATCGACCGAGCGGCCGTGGCCATCCAAAGAATCATCCAAGTGACAAAGCCAACAGCAATGATCGAAAGGCTCCCGCCGATCAGTTCCTGAGTTTCAAAGTTCAGTCCGCGGGGCCCAAACGTGAGTAAGGCCCCAAATCCCAACGAAACCGCAACCGCCGCACCGACGCCCGCCCACAATTTGGGCAGGAGTTCACGTCTTCCGGATTTCGATAGGTAGGCAACGAGAATGCCGACAACAAGCGCAGCCTCAAGCCCCTCTCTGAGCCCGATGAGATAGTTCGAAAGCATTGGCGATTAGTCCATTCGTTGATTGGGCATGCAGTTCGGCGGCAACCAGCACTCATTTACAGAAACTTCCGGTAACCAAAACTACTTCATAAGGCAAGCCTAATTATTTTTCACCGTTCAAAGCACAAGAGTTTCCTGGCAGAACGATTCTTGGGCCGCAGGCAGCATGTAAATGTCCATCATGGAGAAAGTCCACAGCCACTGAACACTCCAGCTCCGCGAGAACACTGGAGCGGCTGTGCCGAACGTTCATGGAAATGTCGTCTTTCATGCCTGCTCCCCCTCGGCAGTAGAGAGCTGCCTGGTAAGAAAGGCCGATTCGCCGGATGCGGGAACACTGCCGCAAAGGCGATGTCCATCGGGTTACCAATTTGAGTGAACCTGCGCATCACGTTCAGCCGGATAGCGAACCACCAGACCCAATCTTTGCGGTTCTGCCCATCCGTTCAAACCTCTGATCCAACAGGTGCCTGGAGTCAGCAAAAGAGGTTGCCTGGGGTCCAGGATGGTTCGGAATGGGGATCACCGACTTGGGGCCGTAGTATCGCCGGATGCGAGTGGTTGACCTTTTTGAGCAGTCTTCTTCAGCCATCGTGCTGCCCGATGACACCCGCTGCACAACCCATGACATCGTGAGCTCAGCGCAGCAACGAGCCGAGCAGTTGCGAGCTTGGGGATTTGAACCTGGCGATCGAATGGCCGTGTGCTTACCCAATGGCCGTTTGTATCTGGAACTGCTTGTTGCTGCATCGATTGCTCGGCTGGTGCTTGTATCCGTGAACACAAGGTACAGCGCGGCGGAAGTGACAGATCTCGTTGCTCGGTCTGGTGCAAGGATGCTTATCGAAAGCGAGAAGACCCTCGATGAAGCATTCTCGCCAGCTGCCTACTCGAGAACGAGTAAAAACGAAACGGTTGCTTTGCTTTCCGAAGCCCAACCGGACGATCCGTACCTAGTGTTTACTACCTCAGGCACGACAAGCAAGCCAAAAATGGTGCTGCACCATCAACGATCGATCGCCGTTCATGGAAGTCACGCAGCAAAGGCGTTTGGCTACACCGATCAAGACACCGCACTGCTAGCAATGCCCTTCTGCGGAACCTTTGGCCTAGCAAGCCTCACCGCTGCACTCGCCGCCAACGCCACGATCGTGGTGAGCGACACGTTCCACGCCCAAGCTACGGGTGCGTTGATCGTGCAACACGGAATCACCGTAGTAAACGGAAGCGACGATATGTTCCATCGCCTTGTTGAGGCAAACACCAACCTCACCGGGATACGCCTTGGTGGCTATGCCCGTTTCAATACCAGCCTCGACGGCATCGTGGAACGAACCCAACAACTAGGCGCACCTCTTTGCGGGCTTTACGGAATGAGTGAAGTGCAAGCGCTGTTTTCGCTACGCGACCCGACAGGTAACGCAACAGAAAGAGCCAAAGCCGGTGGAACGCTGGTGAGCACCGAGGCAAGTTACCGAATAGTCGACGGGGAATTGCAGTTAAACGGGCCGAGCCTGTTCGCTGGATACCTCGCCGAAGGTGGAGCCCAGCTCGACGAGTCGTTGACCGCTAAGAACTTTGATGATGGCTGGTTCAAAACCGGTGATGCCGCTGAGGCCGAAAATGATCGTACGTTCACATATCACACCCGGATTGGGGATGTTCTGCGTCTCGGTGGATTCCTTGTCGCGCCGGCCGACATTGAAGCTGTGCTCCTTGAACTCCCATCCATCTGCGAGGCCCAAGTGGTTAGCGTTGATCTTCCCAGCGGCACTCGCCCGGTGGCCTTTGTAGTGGTCAACAAAACCTTTAACGAGCAGGCAGCTATCTCCTATTGTCGCGAGCGCATGGCCAGATACAAAGTGCCCATACGAGTAATTCCACTGGATGCATTTCCTGTCACCCCAAGTGCCAACGGCAACAAAATCCAAGTGGTCAAGCTCCGCGAACTTGCAGCAGTAACCGTCAACGAACAGCACCAACTCAGCAACGTACCGTGAGCCCCTCTGAGCCAATTCGGAACAAAACCGCTGCTTTCGCTTGCCGTTAAGTAGGCGATCCATGCAATTGCGCCGTATCCTCGAGAACACTTCACCTTCGCCCATAAACTCATAACCTTGTAGGAATAGCCATGACTTTGCTCAATTTGTCCGCCGAAGAGCTCCTCAGCAGCACCCGCGCCGTGCGAAAACGCCTTGACTGCGATCGAGAAGTCCCCAAAGACCTGATTCGCGAATGCGTTTCCGCCGCGCTCCAAGCCCCGTCGGGTTCCAACAACATCACCATGCAGTTCGTGGTGATAACTGATCCCGCCAAGAAACAAGCCATTGCCGACGAGTACGCCCGCGGCTGGACCCAATACGCAAAGGCCGCATCATTCGCCGGCGCCGTGGTGAAGGAAACCGAAGCCGAGCAGGCTCAACAAGGACGAGTTGTTGACTCAGCAACCTTTCTTGCCGAAAACATGGGGCGGGTGCCCGCACTGGTCTTGGCTTGCAACAAGGGCCCGCGCCTCGAAAGCCTTCCCGCTATGGCGTCGGCTTCGCTGCTGGGCAACATTCTCCCGGCAACATGGAGTTTCATGTTGGCGGCACGCAACCGTGGGCTTGGCACCGCTTGGACCACCATTCACCTCATGCAAGAAAAGGCTGTTGGAGAAATCCTTGGCATCCCCTTTGACACGGTGCAGCAGGTCTGCCTCACCCCTCTCGCCTATACCGTTGGCACCGATTTCAAACCAGCCATGCGCCCTGATCCTGAAACCATCATGCACTGGGACACCTGGTAAACCACCGGCCCCAACGACCAATGCCACGCTGAATCAGATCACTGGATACATCACTGGATGCTCATTTCGGAAACAACACCGCCAAATCCGAACCACTTAGCGACGATCTTCCACTAACCTGATTATCGCTGGTTCAACACTGGCGGGATGGCAGAGTGGTTATGCAGGGGCCTGCAAAGCCCCGTACCCCAGTTCAATTCTGGGTTCCGCCTCAAGAAGCAAAAAGATTCGCTCCCACCGATTCGGTGGGAGCGAATGTGTTTTTTGGTCGGGTTTTGCTCGTCAGGTTTGCTTTCGCACCCCAGCTCAGTCCATTTGCAAAAATTCGACCCAGTTGCCGTCGGGATCTTCCACGATGGCAATGTGCGTGCCGGCACGAACCGTGGTGACTGGAATGGGAAGCGCGTACCCACCCGCCGTGCACCTTTCGACAATTTCAGCAAGGTTGCGCACCCAAAACGTGAAGTAGCGGATACCAACGGCCGTTGTGGCGCCTCCTGGCGGGTTCTTTGCCGTTGGAACCGTGTTGTGTTGCGACAGCTTCAAGGTCACGTCGCCTGCCTGAACCCGATGCATCGTGCCACCGTCACCTAGCGGAAATGGCATGTCCATCACATGCTCAAAGCCCAGTGTGTCGCAGTAAAACTTCTTCGTTGCTTCCCAGTCCGAAATGATGATCCCCAGATCAGCAGAGGTCTTTTTCGGATCAATCAGTACTGTCATAACGTGTCCCCTTCAAGAACTCCACCACCGCGGCGAATACCGCAGCAATGAAGCTAATGAAACAACGCCCTGCAAACAAAACGTCCCACGAACAAACTTTGCCGGGAGCAAGAACTACAAACGAGAACTAACGATCGAAGCTGTAACCCTTCGGAATCACCACTACACCGTTGTCAGAAATCGTGAACCCCCGAGCCCGATCTTCATCGAGATTCACGCCAATATGCATGCCCGCAGGAACGCGCACGTTTTTATCGACGATGGCCCGGCGAACAATGGCTCCTGCCCCAATCTCTGCTTCTTGCATAATGATCGAGTCACTCACCACGGCGTGATCGTCGACATAAACGCCCTGGCTGATCACGGAACGCTCCACATGTCCACCCGAAATAATCGACCCCTGGCACAGCAAGCTAGAAACCGCAGAACCAGGCGCCCACGAAGGACCTGCCACGAGCTTCGCTGGAGGAAGCGGTGACTGCCCTGCGAACACCGGCCACTTCATGTTGTACAAATCAAACTGCGGTGCCTGGGAAATGAGGTCCATGTTGGCTTCGTAATACGCGTCCAAGGTGCCTACGTCTCTCCAGTAGGCCCGGGCTTGACGGGTTTCGCCAGGAATTACGTTGGTATCGAAGTCATAAAAGTTGGCGATTCCTTCCCTGGTCAGGTTGGGAATGATGTTGGAACCAAGATCGTGGATGGAGGTCTCGTCTTCGGCGTCTTCGGCAATAGCGCGTAACAGGACATCGGTATCGAAGACGTAGTTGCCCATGGAAGCAAGGCAAACATCGTCACGCCCGGGCATGGTTGGCGGCGTTGGTGACTTCTCATGAAATGCCTTAATCTTCGTTCCAGCAACCTCCATGACCCCAAAGTCGGTGGCTTCTTCCTTGGGAACCGGAATACCAGCCACCGTCACGCCCCCACCAACGGCCAAGTGGTGATCCACCATCTGACGTGGGTCCATGCGATAGATGTGATCAGCGCCAAAGACACAAACAATGTCGGGCTGCTCATCGGCGATCAAATTGAAGTTCTGATAAATGGCGTCGGCCGAACCTACAAACCATCGTTGGCCGCGCCGCATCTGCGCCGGTACCGGGGTGACGTAATTTCCCAGCAACGTGGAGAAACGCCAGGTGGCCGAGATATGGCGGTCAAGGCTGTGGCTCTTGTACTGTGTAAGCACCACGATTTGTAGATAGCGGGCGTTTGCGAAATTCGACAACACAAAATCAACCAAACGGTACGTGCCACCAAAGGGCACCGCAGGTTTGGCCCGATCGGCCGTTAAGGGGAATAGGCGCTTCCCTTCTCCACCAGCGAGCACCATGACGAGGACCTTCGGTTCAGCCATGAAGTGACATTAAACCAGCGGAGTCGCTTTTGCAGATCCTTAGGACAACTTCTGCGGTTTTGTCGCAAATTCTTTGCGGCTTCACGCCTATTCCCTAGCTACTCGTAGCTACCTATTGCTACTTCCTCGACTTTTTCGCCGCTACCAACGAGGTATACAACTCGACGTACTTATTAGCAGGACCGGCCCACGACCAATCCGTAGCCATACCGTTGCGAATAATCTGCGCCCGACGCTTCTTGACCAACCAAGCACGATTGGCCCGATGCAGCGCATCCACCAAGCCCGCAGCCGAGATATGCACACTTACGAAACCATTGCCTTGTTCGGGGTTGGCATCGGCATCGATCACCGTGTCGTGTAGTCCACCAACGTCGGTTACCACGGGAATGGTTCCGTAGGCCATGGCTTGCATTTGCGCCAAACCGCAGGGCTCAAAGCGACTAGGCATGGCATATAAATCACATCCGGCAAAAATCCGGTGTGCCAGGCCAAGGTCGAACGCTTCACGAAAGGCCACACGATCCGGATGAGCCGCTTGAAGTAGACGTAGCGAAGTTGACAGCGCTGCATCGCCAGCACCCAACACCACCAACTGCGCATCAATCCCACTGAGATACCGGGCAGCTTTGATGACGAAATCAACGCCCTTTTGATCAACCAGGCGGGTCACAAAACCAATCAGGGGACCGCTCACCTGCGGCAACCCAAGCTCGGTCCGTAACGCCCTGCGACAGTTGGCTTTACCGGTGGAATCACCACTACGAAGATCGGGTTGACGGTAATTGGCCGGGATCAAGGGATCAGTAACCGGCGACCAGGCCCCAATATCAATGCCGTTCAGGATGCCTTTCACCGCACCCGCACGGGCGTTCAAAATGTCGTCGAGACCCGCAGCATTTTCGCGTTCCAAAATTTCAGCGGCATAGTGCGGGCTCACGGCCACGATCGCATCGGCCAACTGCAAACCACCAGCCAACGGGTTGCACTCACCATGGCGAGCAAAAGCCTGCGCCCGATCCGCCCCGTATTCGCCCAACACGTCGAGCCACCCGATATGACATTGGCCCTGATAAGCCAAGTTGTGCAGGCTTAAGACGGTCGCTACCTTGGGGGCGACAAGGGCCAGGGTAGGAGCGGTATGCCAATCGTTGCAATGGACGAGATCGGCGCCCCGCGCTTTTACAATCGCCGCCACGGCTGCGGAAAAGGCAAAGAAGCGTCGGTCGTTATCGTGCCAGCCTGCCGACCCAGGTTCGCCGTAGGGATTGCTCCGCTGAATACCGGGAACGGTAACCAACGTGATGTCACCAAACCCGGCAAGATGACCTCCGCGAGACCATGCCCCACCGACCCACTCAGGAACATCGAGGTACTCAATAACCTCGTCGGCCAAGTCCGGTTGACCTTCGCCACCATAATCGGGCACTACCACTTCGACTTTGACACCGGCGTTACGCAAGGCATAGGTCAACCCGCCAGCTGCTTCAGCTAACCCTCCAACACGAACGAGAGGGGCTAACTCGGCTGAAGCAAACACAACTCGCATACCCCTAAACCTATCGGCCAGCCGACAGCCATGACGGAACTACGCCCTATTGGTCATCACTCAAGCGCACCTAAATGTCCCGAGTCGGAGAAAGCTCACGTAACTCGTGCCCTTTTCGTCCCCGGCGTTCTGGTTGGGTAAAGCAGGCAGTGTCTCCTGCGTTTCTCCAGGACCAAAAATTGCTCACAACTTCCGCTACCTTCTTGTGCCTCGAGACATAGTGCAGGGAAGCGTAAGTCCCTGCGTAGTGTTTGACCTCAGTTGCCAGCACCATCGGGAAGGCTACTTCCAGGCACTAGGTACTGACTTGCGCACACGCACTAGCTGGCCGAAATTGGCCCTGGGGTGGCGCGCAAACTGCTTGCCGTGCGATTGCGCTGGTGGGCAACAATTTCCGCCACGATGGCCAACGCGGTTTCTTCCGGTGTTCGCGATCCGATATCGAGCCCAACCGGACCGTGAATCGATTCCACGGCAACTTCGGTCCAGCCATGGTTTGCTCGCAGCCAATCCGCTCGCGCCGCTTGGGTGTGTCGTGACCCCAGCGCCCCGAGATATGGACTCCCCAAACTTTCGTTGGCTGCGGCGTGCAGTGCCCCACAGGAAGCTTCGAGATCGTGACTGAGCACAACCAGCGCATCGGTCGTTCCCAAAGACTGAGCCACCGCCAAACAATCCGCCAAACCGGTTTCGGTGCGCTCATCGATCACGCTCGTCGTCCAACCCAACAGGGCAACTTGACGGGTGATCGCCGAAGCCAACACCGAAACCCCGATCACTCCAACGTGAGGAAGCGGCGACACCACTTCACAGAACCAACGCTCATTCTCACTTTCAATAATCTGTGCACGTACCATTCCCCTACGCAGTTGATCACCGACGATTTTGGCCACCGATTCAGGCAACGTCAAGACCAGTGCTTCGCTCACCAAAACGCAGCGTTGTTGGATCGACGCAGTCTCAGCAGCACTAGAGGGGCCGGGGTCTAGGCCACTCGTCGCAGGAAGAAGCGAGACTAAGCCAACCCGAGCCCGGGCAGCCAGCGCCACCCAGAAATCCATCGGCACAAACTCCAAGGGTTCGAGCAACATCTCGGCCGTGCCGCCACACGCCAACCCAGCCGACACTGCAACAGAATCACTAATAGGTACACGTATCGTTCCCGAGCGGCGAAGTGGAGCATCCACATCGCCGTTGAGCGCCACGACCTCTTCCAGAATTCGGGCATTTGAGCTACCGCCCAACAACAATCCCACCACCGAGAACTCATCTGCCCGCTTAGGATCCGCGCTTATGAGAATGGCTTCACCGTCACGTCGGCCACCAAAACCGGTTACCCCGATGACCCGACAGAGATAACCCTGCGTTCGCTCGGCTTCAGTCATGGCCAAAACAGCGGTAGCTAGGGGCAGCAGAGGAAGCAGGGGCAAAGAAAACATGGACCCATCTTGTCGCGAACTGTTCCCTAACCGCGTCGGTTGACTCATTGGCGCCACCCCAGAACGGTGCAGAGCGATCGTCAACTTGCATCAGGGCAACGTCGCAGGCGAAGGTTGATACGTGGCAACCGTTCCTTTTCTCGACACTGATCTACGACTTGGGCAGGGAGGGCAATCCGGGCGCTGCGTGGCGCTGCTTGGGACGGACGGGGGCCGATACCCCTATGGCAATTCGCTGATGGTCGTTGGACCGGAAGAAACGGTGTTGATCGACCCGTCCCTGGCCGTTGCCGAGCGAGGAGGCGCACCCAAACAGGTCGATCGAATGCTCATCTCCCACGCCCATGAAGACCACACAGCTGGCGTTTCCACGTTTCCCGACGCTCACGTCCACGCCCATCACGACGACCTTCTCGCCCTTCACAGCCTCGACGGATACCTCCAGGTGTATGGCATGCCACCGGAGATGGCAGCGCAATGGGGCCCAAAAGTTGTCGAAGAGTTCAACTACAAACCCCGCGTTGATGCCACGGGATTTGCCGACGGACGCCAGTTTGATCTTGGGGGCGGCCTCCGAATAGAGGTTGTCCACCTACCCGGTCATACCCGGGGCCATAGCGGATTCCTCATCGAACCCGACGGTGTCTTCTTCGTAGCTGATATCGATCTTTCGGCGTTTGGTCCTTACTACGGGGATCACTGGAGCGACCTGGAAGATTTCGAACGGGCCCTCGAACGTTGCCGAACCATCGAGGCAAAGCACTACGTGACGTTTCATCACAAAGGCGTGATTCACGGCCAACAAGATTTCCTCACGCAACTCGATGCCTTCAGTGCGGTCATTGCGCGCCGAGAGCAGCGCCTCACCGAGTTCTTGAGCGAACCGCGGACGCTCGAGGAAATGATTTCCCATCGGATCATTTATCGACCTAACGTTGAGATGTTGTTCGTGACCCACGTGGAGCGAGTCTCTATCGGTCACCATCTGCGCCGCATGACAAGGGTCGGCTCGATAATAGAAATCGAACCGGGCCTCTACCGAGCCGGTCACCGGTAGAACTTCACCCCGAGTCGCCACTTCGTGACTTCCTGGCGCTTTCGGCCATTTTCCGTGTTCAGTAAGAGCGGCCACCAGTCCTAGTGCATGTTCTCGTAAATCATTTCGTGATGTTCTGGTGCCACTTTCCGCGTTGGTGCTGGCAACTGAGGTCAAAACACTACGCAATGACTTACGCTTCCCCGCACTAGTGCATGTTCTCGACGCTCGGGCGCGTGCGCCCTTCCTGTGAAAATGGTCAGTCAGCTGAAGAAATTCACATCGGACACACGCGCTCAAACTGCGAATCGCTGCATTAAGCAGCCTAAGTGAACGGGATTCCGCCGAAATTGAACGAACCGCTGGTAAGTTTTGGCTTCCTCGGGCAATGCCCGGCACGGCGCGCATACCCCGATGCACGCACGACCGAAAGGACCATTTTCATGACGCTTCCTGCATTGTCCACAAAACGGACTCGAAGCAAAGCTTGTCTGGCCACCGGCGCTGCAATAGCTGCCCTTGCGCTTGGCGTTGCATCCTTGAGCGTGGCCCTGCCCGCAGACGCTTCAACAGCCAAACTCAACGGACTTTGCACCAAGAAGGAGCTTGGCAAGAAAACCACGAAACTTCTTTGTTCGAAATCGGGATCATTGTTTCGGTGGCGCAGTCGCTCAACGGGAACCACATCGACGGGAAACAATCTGGGCGGTACAAGTGAAGGCGTTACCGGTCTACCCGGTGCTTCCTCTGGTTCGGGGCCAGCAACCATTGGCGTAGCGGTCCTCCCGTTTGGCGCCATCCCGGCTGGAGCAACCTCAAAAGTTGATGTGAACTGCACCGGGCTGCCTACCGCGCCGAACACCGGCACCCAATCACTGTCCTTTCCCGCCGCAGGCGGATCCAATCAGGTGACGTTCACCGTTTCGCCCCCATCGTCTTCGAACCCAACGGGCAGCTCCTGTTCAGCCGTAGCCACAACAAGCGTGGCGGCCAAGCTCAGCATTCTCGTCGATGGCACCCCCGTTGCCGGGCCCGCCCCAACAACGGTGACTAGCCCCGGTTTCACCGCCGTTGAAGGAACCAAAGTCACGGTCCTGGTTGACTACACGAGCCTTGCTGCTGCGCCTCCCATCACTGCAGCCCCACCCGCCACGCTGGCCCCGATCGCCACCCTTGCTCCCGTTACGGCTGCTCCGGTATCGAGCACTACCGGCGCTCCCACAACGACGGCTTCACCACTTCCTCTTGTCCTTCCTGCGTCAGGAAAGGTTGAGGTAGCCACTAGAGTACTGACCCAGGTTCCCGTTACCTTCGCCGGAGTTACCGCTGAATTGCTCTGCTCGCCGGGAGCCTTCGGACAGGGTTACCAGAGCCAAACGCTTCGCTTCGATCGCCCTAGCGCCATCTTGAACCCCAGCGTTCAGCTTGGAGCGGTCTCCTCCGGCTTTGGTGGAACCGCTTGCCAGGTTGACTTTGCGCTGCAAGGTGAAGGCCTTGCAGGCGCATCGTTGCGTTTGATACTCAACGGGCAAATCCAAACCAACACGCTCACGGGAACTTTGATCAAATCGAACAGTTTCGATGCCACGAAGCCGTTCAACCTGACATTGGAAATCTCATTCCCCGGCCTTCCTGTCGTGGCAACATCACCAGTTGGAACCCCCGCTACCGCCACCACGATTGCCGGAACCATCGCTGGAACAGTCAGCACGGCCACGACCACAACAACTACGACCATCGCTGGGACCGCAGCTAACCCCGCTCAAGCGACCGTAACGTTGACACGTGCCACCACTGGCAACCCCGCACCGACGAACCTAACGGGCTATACCGTAACGGTTTCGTGCACTAACGCGATCGTCAACGGAGCGACCCTAGCTTCGGCCGATTGGGTGGCCACCTACCCGGTAACAGGCGGAACGGCGCCGGTATCGCTCGGTCTCACGGCCACCTCGGTTTGCTCAACAACGGTAATTTCCGTGGCAGCTGCGGGAACAGCGACAATCACTACCGGTGGATTGGTCCTCACCGTTGGTGGAACGGTACGCGGAAACAGCACGAACGGAACCGTCACCAGTGGGGCGATTGCCTCCCCCGCAGCCTTTGCTGCCACGGTAGCTATTAGCTACTAGTTCAGGGAAGCGGACGATACTGTGCGGTGTTTTCAATTGGATCTCCAGCAACACTGCGGAACTCACGCCGAAATCACTGCATAGTCTCTTCCGCGAACACGTACTGATAGCGGCTACCGAACTGCGAACCGCCAGAGCAATAGGCGATCATTCTTCAACGATGCGCTAGCCATCTGGTTAGCGCATCGTTGCGATAGCCGGCGTTTTCCGTGGGCTTTGCGTGGGCTTTGCGTGGGCTTTGCGTTTTGAAGGCTCAGATGGCTTCGATGCTCAGACCGAGACGGACATGGGCACTGACAGTGGCACCGATGGCACAGGTACTGATCTCGACGCCCCAGATGCCGGCACCGACATTGCATCAGTCGGCATGGCCAGCGGAAGACGGGATGCTTTGTCGAGGAAGTACGAACGGAGTTCTCCGCTAATCGTGGCATCTCCGGTCGCCGCATCGAGCCCAAAACCGTCATCGTCGGGAACTACCGTTCCTTCGATATGCACACCGACCATCAGTTCACTTACGGCTCCCTCAGGGCGGTTGTTTGCTACCTGAATGACCACCGGCAAATCCACCACGAATCGACCGATTCCTAGTGCTGCCACATCGAAATCAACACCAATCTCGGTGAAAATCGTTGTATCCGAAGCAATTTCAAACGACTCACCTTCCAGCGTTTGCGCAGCAGTGGCCACGAATCGCGTCTTGGCTACAACAATTGCCTCGCTCAGACCGTCGGCGTTGGTGCCATGGTCAGGGCTGGGGTTGAGGCTGGAGTTCACATGTTGGCCGTTAGTTATGGTTGCGTCAATAGCTCCCGGGCGGACCGTAATGATTCGACGGAGCGGCGCCTGGTTACAGACCAGGCTCATGGTGAAGCGCACCCGATCACCAGCATGAAAGATCACCGTCTCAACCGGCGCATCAAATCCCGGAACCGACCAAGTTCCCCCTGCCGCTCCAAGTTGCGGCACCGGGAAGGCTTCATCAAACCGGTCCCGAAGCTGAAACACGTAGGTGCCGGTGCTGGCGCGTAAACTTTGCGCCGAGAGCTCAGCGACGCGAACCATAGCTTCTGCTTGTGCTCGAGCGGCATCGGCTAGGCCGATGAGTTCGTGCCCGGCAGTTGGTGCGTTTCGTTGCGCGTTTCGGTGTTCGGCAGCGGATTGCAGCTCAATCGCATGTTGGCACACGGCCGCATTGGCACGCTCGGTGAGTCGTTGGACAGCAGATCGGGCCGACCACGCAAACGCCCCCGCTCCCCCAGCAATACCCAATGACCCAAGGGCACCAAGAGTCAGCAACGTTTCGCTCATGTCTTTTTGTCGGCACAGTGGCCGTCACAGTTGAGGGCTTCACTGACACCTCTCACGAGGACTTCCAAGATTTGTCCCGAGTCCGGACTTCTTAGAGCGTTTCGGGGAGGCCCAACGAGGCGAGGGCGGCCTTGAGCTCTGGGGGCATGCGGGTTGGACGGCCTTCGCTGTTGGTGCAGCCGGCTCGAACTTCGGCGAGGCACAGAACGGTCGGAACACCCGTTTCAAGGTCGGGCCGAGTAATCCGTTGTGACCAGGTGCTTCTTGCTCCACCGATCTCGGTAACCCACGTTTCGACCGTCACGTTGTCGCCTGCCTTGCCCGGAACTTTGTACTGGACCGCCAAATCCGTCACTACCACCTGAAACCCCAGTTCCGCCATGGAACTCAGCGACATACCGATCGAGTCGAGCGCTTCACCCCGTCCGGCTTCAAACCAGGCGACATAAATGGCGTGGTTGACATGGTTATAGGGATCGAGCTCCCCGAATCGGACCCGAAACGTCGTCGCGTGCACCATGTGAGTCTGACCGGCTCGGCCCCTCATTTCGTTACTGTTCTTTCTGTTGTTGTGCTTGCACCCCGACTCCGCTTCTCGCCGGGTCAACGGTGTTTCCTTCTGGGAGAGTCCGGGGGAAGCGAAAGCACCAGTAGGATTTCTCGCCGCCAACCTGGCAGTACCCACTCACACCACTGCCCACATAGGCCCACATAGGCCCACTAGGCCCACTTGAGCCCGCCGGGCCCACAAGTGCATTCCAAACAAGTCACGAAGGAGCGACCATGAGCGAGAGCATCATCACCGAAGCTGCCCGCCGCCGCACCTTCGCCATCATCTCCCACCCCGACGCCGGCAAGACCACCCTTACTGAGAAGTTCTTGCTCTACGCCGGTGCCGTGCAACGCGCTGGAGCCGTGCATGCGCGCGAAGGTGGACGCCAAGCCACATCGGACTGGATGGAGATGGAACAGAAACGTGGGATCTCCATCACTTCCACCGTGCTCCAGTTCAACTATCGAGACTGTGTGATCAACCTGCTCGATACCCCTGGGCACCGCGATTTCTCCGAAGACACCTACCGGGTTCTTACCGCCGTCGACGCCGTCATTATGGTGCTTGACTCCTCCAAAGGTATCGAAGCCCAAACCCTGAAGCTGTTTGAGGTTTGCCGTGCCCGCGAACTGCCCATTATTACGTTCCTCAACAAGATGGATCGTCCCGGCTTGGGTGCACTGGAGCTGCTCGATGAGATCGAAGAAAAACTGATTCTGCAACCGACGCCAGTCACCTGGCCCGTTGGCGATCCCGGTGATTTTCGCGGCGTGATTGATCGGCGGACCGGAAACTTCCATCGCTTCACCCGAACCGCTCGTGGTGCCACCATTGCCGAAGAAGAAGTGCTGAACGCATCAGAAGCTTTAGCCAGCGAAGGCAAAGCGTGGCAAGCCGCAGCCGATGATTGCGAACTGCTCGATCAGATGGGCCAGTCGCTCAACATAACCTCGTTCCTCGATGGGTCGTCCACTCCCGTATTTGCCGGTTCGGCTATCACGAACTTTGGCGTCGGTCAGCTGCTCGACGCGGTGGTTGATCTTGTGCCCTCCCCTACCCCGTTCACCGACGCTGCGGGCAAGGATCGCGAACTTGAACAGCCGTGCAGTGGTTTCGTGTTCAAGATGCAGGCCAACATGGACCCCTCGCACCGGGACCGCATTGCCTTCGTACGCTTAACATCGGGTCGGTTCGAGCGCGGCATGAACCTCACTCGGGCCGCAACCGGTCGTCCGTTCTCCACCAAGTACGCCACGACGGTGTTTGGATCAGATCGCGACACCGTTGAAGAAGCGTTCCCTGGAGACGTCATTGGGTTGATCAATGCCCGCGATTTGCGCATCGGCGACACCCTGTTTGATGGACCAGCGCTGAAGTTCCCCGCCATCCCAACCTTTGATCCCGAAGTGTTCACTACGGTTCGTCCGCGAGACACGGGCCGGTACAAGCAGTTCCGTTCTGGCTTGGCCCAGCTCGACGATGAAGGCGTGGTACAAGTCCTTCGCGATCCCGACATTGGCGACCAAGCTCCGATTCTTGCCGCGGTTGGTTCGCTACAGTTCGAAGTCTTCGCCCATCGCCTGGAACACGAATTCGGGGCCGTGGTGGACATGACCGGCAGCCCGTATTCCGTCGCCCGACGCACCGACGCCGAAACCGCGTTGCACCTCCGTGGCCTAGTTGGCGTACGGGTGGTCAATCGCTCCGATGGCTCCCATGTGGCTCTGTTCGAATCCAAGTACCGCATGGAACGCCTCATCACCGACAACCCCACCTGGAAACTTGAACGCTTCGTCGTCGGTTTGTAAGTACACGTGTGATAGCGGAACTTGGCAGATCGGTATGAGTCGTCCGTTCGATCCTTCGGTAATTTCTAGAAGCGCATCACTAAAGATATGTGCACATTCGAGTGCCTATTCCGCGGGACGATTGTAGGCAAACAGCACCGGGGTGGCCGAAACGATTTGGCCATCGATACCGTCGCGGTCCATGTCGGCCAGGCGAACCTCGCGATCCCAACATGGCGACGTAATCGGATGAAACTCTTTCGAACCCATCATCACCGTTGCCGTATCAGCTGAGTCTCGGCGCATCCAGGGCCAGTCGCCCCCAAACCGAGCGGCTAAATCCGGCCATGTTTCGGGAAAGAAGTGCGAGTGCACATCAATGGTTGGCACCGAAGTGACTGGCGTGGCCAGCAAGGGTCGAATCTGCTAAATCCCCGACTCTGTTTCTTGTGAGCAATCACCAAAATGACCACGGCAGGCTGCTGCTTGCATGGCAGTCTTGAGGTCACGGTTCGCAAACGATTCGCACAATGACTTCACTTCAAAACGCTCAAACCGAACCTCTCGACAAAATATCACCAGCGCGCTTAGTAACAAGGCCTTTTGTTCTCGTCGTTGCGTGCAATATGGCGATCTTCACGGCCATTGGCGTGCTCACGCCCGTTCTCCCTCGGTTGGTCACCAAACAACTCGGAGGCAACAACGCCGACCTGGGCCGGATGACGCTGATCTATGCCGCCGGTGCGATTGGATCACGACCTCTTCTTTCAGTCATCAGCCGACGGTTCGGGGCCAAACAAAACATGATGCTCGGCGCCATAGTTGCCGGACTTGGGTTCATGCTCAACTACAACGTTGACAGCTTCGGCGTTCTTGGGTTGGGTCGTGCCATCTCCGCCATTGGTGAGGCCCTCAGCTGGGTGGGGTTTTCCACGCTGATTAGCGAACTTGCACCGGAACATCGCCAAGCGGAAGCCACCAGCATCTCCAGCACTTCTATCTTTGGCGGCTTGGCGCTCGGTCCACTTCTCGGTGAGCCGTTGGCGAAATCAGGTCGATACAACGACGCGGTGTTGCTTATCGTGGCCCTTTCTGTGCTCGCTCTAGTGCTTGCGTTGTTCGCCCCAACCAGTACTGCCCCCAAGGCCACCGGGCGAATGCGCTGGCGCGACGTGTTTCACCCCCACGCCCTCGCCACTGGCCTCACCCTTGGGTTGTGCGTAGTGGGATGGGTTGCGTGGTCGAACCTCGTGGCCCTGCATGCCGATGACCTCGGCATGAAGTCAGCCGGGCCGATCTTCACCCTCTACGCCGTACTAGCGCTGTGTTTGCGTGTGTTTGGGGCCAAGCTTCCTGAACGCATTGGCTTGGTCCATTGCGCAAAAATCGCTGCGGTATTTATAGCCATGGGGTGCGCGGCGTTGTTCATCGACAACACTCCACGAGGTATCTACGTTGGTACCGCGATTCTTGCCGCCGGAATCGCCCTCATGTACCCAGCCTTGGCTGCGCTCACCATCGCCAGGCAGCCCAATCCCACACAACGCGCCGTGTTGCTTGGTTCGTTCTCCTTGTTCTTTGAACTTGGTTCAGGATTTGGCGGGGCCATCATTGGTCCAACCGCTGATCACTTTGGACGGCGCAGCGGATTCTTGGTGGGAGCCATCGTGCCGCTACTTGCGCTTGTTACCATCCGTACGCTTATTGTTCCAGGATTGCGCAAAGCAACCGAGCTTCGTTAAGTATTCGCACAAATCGGCAAAAGGGTAAAAGGGTAAAAATACAGCCCTAGGAAAACTCACCGCTTGGTGGAGAGTTATCGATTCCGCTGTCAACGGTCCATCGCCCCCCAACCTTCTTGTAAACCAGGTGGTCCCACGAGGTCGCTGTAGCTTCACCAGGAGCCCTCACCCCGTTCCATGCATCAATCTGACCGTCACCAGCTGTTAGTCGCCCGTCGACGAGTGAAAGGTGCAACGTGACCGCTGCCGAGTCACCACGAAGCTCAACAATATCGACGCCCAGCAATCCACCACTGTCACGCCAACCAAAGACCAAATCACTGGTCCCGTCTCCCGTGGCATCGACCAGCAATGGCCGACGAGACGGTGAGGTCAAACTTCGCAGCGCAACGCTGTAGACCACTTCGGTTCCCGCGTCTCGAAGCAGCACATCAGCGCCGGCGCCATCAGGCTCAATTTCCCAGGCTGCACCCGGGTCTTCGGGCGAAATCAGTTCACACTCGGCGTCGGCTCCGGAGCGCGACAAACTTCTACACCCATCATCGGCGGAATACTGCCTACGTTCGTCGCCTGGCAACGGTTGCAGATTCGCACCGTCGGTCGAAATCGAAGGGAGGGGACGTTTTGGGGGTTCCGTCGCTGGGGGCTCGGTCTCAGGAACTGTGGTCTCCGGCGCCGTTGTTGGGGCGACAGGGTCAGGAACCGATGTGGTGTCATCAATGATCAACTCTTGGGTGGTGTCAACAGGTTCGGTGTCAGCAACGCTGGTTCCCGATATGGCTACAACCTGAGGGGCTTTTGCCGGTGACTTCCATACGTACGTACCACCAAAGGCAATACCAAAAGCCCCAACGAAAGCGACGATCGGAAAGATACGGGAGCGGGAGGTCATAAGCAGTGTTGTGGAGCGAGATCAACATTCATTTCAGTAAGAACCGTGCACAAACGCCGGTGCCACAAGCGAATGTGCGTGTTGCGTACATCGTAACCGGACACCTGATCTTTCCCCGGCCACTCATGCTGGGGCCTGGGCCGAACGGAGTTCCTTCCTCATCGGAGCAGCGATCGCAAGCCCACACCTGACGGAGACGCCACCCGAAACCATGGATTGCCCGGTAACGTCGAGGTCCATGGATACTGCCATCGAGGACCCTCGCAACGAGAACCGCGCCGAACTCGACGGCCGCGAGCCTCCAACCTGGCTGGGTCCGATTTTGGTGGCCATAGTTGCTGGGCTTTGGATTATGGGTTTCGCCACGTCATCGCTGGCCCCCAAGCTCCTGAAGGATCATCCGCTAGGGCTCATGGCGCTCAATCCGCGCTACCGCTACATGGTGGTTGGGGCACCGCGGATCGATGCTGCGCCGTTCTACCTTGTCGGCATTTTGCGGCTCCTGGCTAGCGATCCGGTGTACTTCTTGCTCGGCTGGGTTTACGGCGAGAAGGCCCTTGGCTTTTTTGAAGACGCCCTGGGCAAGCAAACCATGGAGTCAACCCGCAGGTTTTTCCTCAAAGCCGGAACGGTGATGGCGCTGTTTTTTGCCGGACCGATCATTTGCGTTTTTGCTGGCGCCGCCCGTATGAAACCCAAAAAATTCTTCACGCTCGACGTGATCGGCACCTGCATCATCGTGTTTGCGCTTCGACAGTTTTCCGATGCCATGAGTGGCTTCATCAACGGGCTACTGCGCTTCAATGACCGCAATGCCAAGTGGCTTATGGTCATCACCATCGTTACCACCTTGATCGTGGTGGCCAACGTTGGTTCCAAACGGGTTGGTGCGCTCAAGAATTTCACCCGCCGCAAGTAGCCCCACTCGAAAGCTACGCGCAGAGTTTCTCGGCAAGAACTACATATAGGCATCGAGGCCGACGACGACACCGCTGTGTTCGGCGATCTTTTTCACGGCCAGCAGAACGCCGGGCATAAAGCTGGTGCGGTCGGTGGTGTCGTGGCGGATGGTTAGAGTTTGGCCGGTGGTGCCGAGAATTACTTCTTGGTTGGCCACCGCGCCACGCATACGAACACCATGCACACGAATGCCGCCTGGGCCGAGGCCGCCACGAGCGCCGGGCAACACCTCTTGCTGGGTCGGATCAGGAATCCACTCGGTTCCCGATGCTCGCTTCGCGGCGTCCATCCGGGCAACGGTTGACATCGCCGTTCCCGATGGTGCGTCGATCTTGTTTTCGTGGTGCACTTCAATGATCTCCGCAGAATCAAAGAACGGCGCAGCCATCTCAGCGAAACGCATCATGAGTACCGCACCGATGGCGAAGTTCGGAGCAATCAGACAGTTTGATCGAGTAAACGCTGCCCGGAAATCCGCGAGATCTTGTTCGCTAAATCCCGTTGTACCAACCACGACATGCACGCCGTTAGCAGCGCAAGCTCTAATGTTTTGGATCGCTGCCCCCAAGTGGGTGAAGTCAACCGCCACGTCAACGTTGGCTCGGCTCAGCACTTCAGCATTCGGGGAAATCAGCACACCGGGAACATCGACTCCGGTGGCTTGACGAAGATCGACTCCGGCATGGAACGGGTCGATCGCCGCCACAAGTTCGAGGGCAGGATCAGCTGCAACCGACCGACAAACCTCAGCGCCCATGCGTCCACCGGCACCAAAAACAGCTACACGGATTACCTTCGAATTTGCCACAACAGCCCCCAGAGTGAAATTACCGCTGTGAGGTTAGTAGCTCGACCTTACACCGGACAGGTTCGTTTGCGATCAGCCTGCAATCAGCTCCGGACCCGACCGTAACTTCTGGCGCTCCCACACATCAAGAAGCGGCTGTCAGACGCCAAGAAGTGGGTGCCCAGAAAGGGACCCTGCTTCAACCGGGCCAACTACCGCAACAATCGGCGATCCAGTAAAGACCCGGTCGATCACTCGACGAACATCTTCATGGGTCACGGCTTCGGTCTTGGCCAAAAGATCCTCAACTGGTGGAATAGTTCCCGTCAACAATTGCGAACGACCGATGCGTGTCATTCGAGCGCCGCTGTCTTCGAGGCCGAGTGCGGTTGCCCCACGGACAGATCCGCGAGCACGGCGAAGTTCATCATCCGTCAAACCATAAGCGCGCAGACGATCAAGTTCCGCCGACACGAGATCAAGAACTTCAATGAGTCGTTTCGGGGCCGTGCCTGCGTAGATACCCGAGAAGCCAGCGTCGGCATAGGAAGACCGGTAGGAATACACCGAATAGGCCAAGCCGCGAACTTCACGGATTTCGTGGAACAACCGACTCGACATGCCGCCACCAAACACGTGGTCCAAAATACTCAGCGCGAAACGGTCGGGATCGTTGCGGTTGATCGACGGGAAGGCCACCACGACATGAGCTTGCTCGGTGTCTTCTTCCACCACAGTGCAAGGAATATACGGGGCCGTTGGGGCGATACGTGGTGCCGCACCCGAGGACGGCGGCCGACGCAATTGGCTCTCCACTTGAGCAACGGTCGCTTCGTGATCGACCAAGCCTGCAGCGGCCACAACAATCTGATCGTAACCATAGGTAGCATCCATGAAGTCGCGGATGTGATTCGCACTGGTTGCTTCCACAGTTTCGTTGGTACCTGCGGTGTCGCGCCCGAGGCCGTGGCCAGGGTAGAGCGACTCGTGAATAATGTCGTGCACCAAATCGGCCGGTTCATCTGAGCGCATAGCAATCTCTTCGAGGATCACTTGACGTTCCGCATCCACATCTTCGTCACGAAGAGCGGGGCGGCTGATGATGTCACACAAAATGTCGAGGCTCAACGCCGCGTCTTCAGCCACCGTCCGCGTATAGAAGGTGGTGTATTCCTTGGTTGTGTACGCATTCATTTCACCGCCGACGGCATCAATGGCCTGGGCGATATCGAGTGGCGTTCGAGACGCCGTACCCTTGAACAGCAGGTGCTCTAGGAAGTGCGAGCAACCAGCTTGTTCGGGCGCTTCGTCCCGACTGCCGATCCCCACCCAAATCGCCGAGGTAACGCTCAAAGCCCCAGGCATCCGCTCGGTGACAACCGTGACCCCCGATTCCAGTGTGGTGACATTGACAGAAGAATCGAGCGAAGCAGAGGTTGAAGACATGAGCCTCCCATCGTACTGGCAGTGACTCCAAACTTGTGCGTGGGGGCTCGATGAGGAAGGAAAAAACCCGCCTCCTCTAGGGCGACGGGCTCTTTCACACGTTCTTGTTCGTTACTGGGCGGCTAGCGCGGCAACTGATCTCACTGCAGAGACACGAGGCATTAGCGACGTGGGGCGCCTCGGCGGGGGGCACGGCCACGGTCATTACGACGTGGCTCGGTGCTGGGCATGTCGCCCTCGGCCGGTGCTGGGCCTAGGTCGCCAAACTCGGCAGCAATTTCTGCATCGAAGGAATCCTCGAAGCTCACAACGTTGGAAGCGCCAGCAGCTGAAGCCTCGGCACGTGGTGCGCGTTCTGGACGTGGTCCACGGTCATTTCGCTCTGGCCGGGGCCCACGATCGGAACGCTCAGGACGATCTCCACGCTCTGGGCGAGGACCCCGGTCATCAGACCGAGGCGCACGCTCAGCACGAGCTTCGCCTGGTTCGCCAGCAGGCTGATCGGCCCAGCTCAACGAAACCTTGCCCTGAGCGTCAATGTCATCAACGCGAACTTCAACCGAGTCACCGAGGCTGACGACGTCTTCGACGTTGTTTACTCGTTGGCCCTTGCCGATTTTCGAAATGTGCAACAAACCGTCTCGACCCGGGAGGATGTTGACGAATGCGCCGAACTTCGTGGTGGAGACCACTCGGCCCATGTAGACCGCGCCAACTTCGGCCTTTGGTGGATCAAGGATCAGCTCGATACGACGACGGGCTTCGGTAACCGCTGCACCATTGGTGGAACCGATCGAAACGATACCGACGCGGCCATCATCGTCAATGGTGATGTCGGCGCCGGTCTCCTGCTGCATAGCGTTGATGACCTTGCCCTTCGGGCCGATGATCTCGCCGATTTTGTCCATCGGGATTTCAAACGAAACAATCTTTGGTGCCGTCTCGTTCACTTCGGTGCGAGGAGCCGAAATGGCAGCGTTCATCACTTCAAGGATGGCCAAACGGGCTTCCTTGGCTTGCTGAAGCGCCGCGGCCAAAACGTCGGCAGGAATGCCATCGATCTTGGTGTCGAGCTGCAGAGCGGTTACAAACTCTGAGGTTCCGGCAACTTTGAAGTCCATGTCGCCAAAGGCATCTTCGGCTCCGAGGATGTCAGTAAGGGTTGTGTACTTACCTTCGGCAAAGATCAAGCCCATAGCGATACCGGCTACCGGAGCCTTAATCGGCACACCGGCATCCATCAACGACAACGACGACGAGCACACTGAGCCCATCGAGGTGGAACCGTTGGAAGCCAAAATTTCTGATACCAAACGAATGGCGTAGGAGAACTCTTCTTGCGAAGGGATCACAGGAAGCAGCGCACGTTCGGCGAGCTTACCGTGGCCTATTTCGCGGCGCTTGGGCGAACCAACACGACCGGTTTCACCGTTGGCCGAAGGGGGCATGTTGTAGTGATGCATGAAGTACTTCTTGTTGGCGGGCTCCAACGTATCGAGCATCTGGTTCATCTTGGGCATTGCAAGTGTGCATATGTTCAACACTTGGGTCTCGCCACGTTGGAACAAGCCGGTACCGTGCGCGGTTGGGAGTACGCCAACTTCGGAACTAACGGCTCGAAGATCGCGAGCGCCACGTCCGTCGATACGGATGCCGCTCTCGGTTACGCGCTTACGAACAAGCTTCTTGGTAAGCGAACGTACAGCTTCCTTGATTTCTTTTTCGCGGCCGGGGAACTCTTCTTTAAGAACAGCAACGGTATCCGCCGCGGCCTTATCGGTCGCTTCGTTGCGCTCGGACTTGATCACGATCTGGGTGGCTGGGCCGAGGAGCGGTGTGGCTACTTCGGTGACCCGAGCCATGACATCGTCGCCGTAGTCAAGCACTGGCGTGTACGACATTGGCGCACGGGAACCAGCAAGCTTGACCAATTCCAACTGCAGCTTGATTGACTCTTTAATCCAGGTCTTGGAAGCAACAAGGCCGTCGGCAATGACATCTTCGGTGACCTTTGGGGCACCAGCTTCATAGGAGGCCCAAGCAGTTTCGGTGCCACCAGCTTCAACCATCATGATCGCCACGTCGCCGTCGGCCAACTGGCGGCCAGCGACAACGAGTTCAAAGGTTGAGGCAGCGCCCTCTTCGAAGGTTGGGTGAGGGATCCATTCGCCCTCGGTGGAGTAGGCAATCCGGACAGCACCAATGGGGCCGTCGAAAGGAATGCCGGAGATCATCAACGCTGCAGAAGCGGAGTTGATCGCCAACACGTCGTGTGGGTTGACTTGGTCGGCCCCGATAACGGTGATAACGATTTGGGTTTCGTTGCGGAAACCATCAGGGAATGATGGGCGCAGCGGGCGGTCCGTGAGGCGGCAGGTGAGAATTGCTGCATCAGTTGGGCGGCCTTCACGACGGAAGAACGAACCGGGGATCTTGCCTGCCGCATATGCGCGTTCTTCAACGTCAACGGTCAGCGGGAAGAAATCGATACCGTCACGCACGCTTTTGGCGGCATTGGCGGTGGTAAGGACGGTGGTTCCGTCGATGGAGGCGACAACTGCGCCCATGCTCTGTTGAGCGAGTTTGCCCGTTTCGTACGAAAGGGTCTTGCTCGTGCCCGAAACTTGGACCGAGACTTTTTTGGCATCTGCCATGTGTTTGATTCTCCTTAAATGGCACATCACCCGTGTGGCGTGTGCAGCTTCTTTGTTGCTTTGGGTTCTGTCTTTATTCAAGACAAAGTTTTGCGTAAACCGGCCATCAGACCTGGGATAGCAAAGACGGCCAAATCCACCCCCGGTGATTACACCGTCAGAAAGTGGCCGTAAAAAGCAGAAAGCGGTCCCGAAGGACCGCTCTCTCATACTTTGAATTATCGACGTAAGCCGTGCTTGGCCAAAAGGCCACGGTAACGCTCAACGTTGAGGTTCTTCACGTAGTCAAGCAAACGACGACGACGACCAACCATCATGAGCAGGCCACGACGGGTGTGGTGGTCACCTTTGTGCATCTTGAGGTGTCATTCAAATGATTGATGCGCTCCGTGAGGATCGCAATCTGTACTTCTGGCGAACCGGTATCCGTTGCATGGTTACGGTTTGCTTCAATGGTTTTGGCCTTATCAGGCATAGCGGTAGTGCTCTCTCTTCGTAAGTGACACCAATCGGCTCGCCATAGCCAGCCAAGGGAACCCAAAGAGGTTAGCAGTCCGAACAGGCACAGCCGTTCCCGCCTGACTCCGGAAAGGCAATCAGCCCGGTTTGCACGTATGCGCACCGGACCGATTTACGTCATCTTGTTAAGCTGTGAACGGTGAAACCAAGGTGAACACGCCTTGGCGCAGCCGGACCTACAAGCCGACAGCAGCCTTGAATTGGTCGAGGCGGCTCAGTGTTTCCCAGGTAAAATCAGGGTCGTTGCGGCCAAAGTGACCGTAAGCAGCGGTCTTTTGGAAGATCGGGCGACGAAGGTCGAGGTCCCGGCCAATGGCGGCTGGGCGAAGGTCGAACACGGCGTCAACCGCGGCTTCGATCGTGGTGGGTTCAACCTTGGCGGTGCCAAAGGTCTCAACAAACAACGACACCGGACGGGCCACACCAATGGCGTAAGCCACTTGCACTTCACAACGCGAAGCGGCCCCCGAGGCCACAACATGCTTTGCTACCCAACGGGCGGCATAGGCAGCGGAACGGTCAACCTTGGAAGGGTCCTTGCCGGAGAACGCACCGCCACCGTGACGAGCGGCTCCGCCGTAGGTGTCCACGATGATCTTTCGACCGGTCAAGCCTGTGTCAGCGTGTGGGCCGCCGAGAACGAAGTTCCCCGTCGGGTTCGACAAAAAGCGGTAGGCATCGGCTTGGAACTTCTCAGGAATCGATGGCTTCACTACGTGTTCCATCAAATCTTGGTGCAACTGACGCTCAAGGTTTACCCCCGGTGCGTGTTGCGTGGAAATGAGCACCGTGTTCAGCGAGACAGGAATGCCATTGTCGTAGTTGAAGGTGACCTGGGTCTTGCCGTCTGGACGCAGGTAGGCGAGCGTGCCGTTCTTGCGAACCTTGGTGAGCTGCTCAGCTAAGCGGTGGGCCAACCAGATTGGAAGTGGCATGTAGTCAGGAGTTTCGTCGCAGGCGTACCCGAACATCATTCCTTGATCGCCGGCGCC
>JAYTWN010000188.1:0-11150 GCA_043743435.1 Acidimicrobiia bacterium | reverse complement strand
CCAGGACTCCGCCGAGGCTTGGATCACCAGCAATCCCAGCGTTTCGGAACGTGCCGTTTTTGTGTTTCAAATAGTCATCGCTGAGTTCGGGAAGATTCGCCGTCATGGCTGCAGTAGTTTCCGTTTGCCCATAGCCAGCGACCATTTCATCGGGAGCAAAAACTTCGCGAAGCTCGTCGACCAACGAAGGAGCGGACGGTCCGCCTGAGGAGTACATGATAGAAATGGTGCTCAGGTCATAGGCATTGGCGCGCGCTTCGGCCACGAGAGCGATGGTCATCGTAGGTACACAGGCTATTTCGTGCACCTGGTGTTTGGCAACGGAAGATAGGATGTCTACGGGATCAAACGCCAGCCTCGGAACCACCGCACCGCCGACGTACATGATGGCCAATAGGCATTCGACGTAGCCAAACACGTGATACATCGGTAACGAAAAGACCACCCGATGGCCCGGTGTGAGTCCTCGACCATAGGCAGAAGCGTATCCGGCACTGGTCACCATGTTGTGGGTGAGGAGAACACCCTTCGACTGCCCGGTGGTACCCGAGGTAAACAAAATGTCGGAGTTCGTCGAAGGGTCAGCGTTGCGCGCAAGCTCACGAACCCTTGCCGCAGACGCATCGCTCGCTAAGGCTTCCACCTCGCTCAGAGTCCGGGCTCGGGACAGGTCTTGGGAAGTCCGGGCTCGGGACAGGTCTTGGTGAGTGTTCCAGTTGTTCCCACCTGTGTTCTTGGGTGCGGGGTTCGCTGGATCCACAAACACCACGATGCTGCGAAGTTTTGGGAGGGTGGCGCCTCCCGCATCGTCGTTCCATTCGGGGAGGATTCGGTCGAGCATGTCGATGTAATCGCTGCCACGAAAGCGGTCCATCGTGATAAGTGCCACGGCATCGGATTGTTTAAGAACGTAGGCCAGTTCTCTATCCTTCAGAAGAAAATTGATCGGTACGCTTACTGCTCGGATTCGGGAGATGGCGAACCTCAACGCAACAAACTCCGGATGATTGGCCATCACAACCCCTACATGTTCGCCGGGCTGGATCCCGACATCGAGTAACCCAGCAGCGAGACGGTTGGACCATGCCACAAGGTCATCGTATGTATACGTATGGTTGTCGGTGACGATAAAGGGACTTGAACCCCAACGGGCGGCGGCAAGGTCGAGATGCTGGTCCAGGGTGCGCGGGCGCCATGGGGAATGGAGGGCGTTAAGAGCCTCTCGACGTTGGGCGGGGTGCGTTGGAGCCATGGCCGATCTTGACGGGTACGCGGAAGAGTTGTCAATAGTTGTGTTGACAGCCCGGGCCTTCATGGCGCTACCATGCCCCTATGCCCGGACTGATCGAAGACCTGTCTGATGACCTGCGAGCAGAAACTGCCGAGATACTCCATGCCTTCGACGGGATCGACGGGGTCAGTACGGTCAATGGTGAAGAGGAAGTCGATGGGCTTGGCGAGCAAGCTTGGATGACCATAACTGCGTGTGCGCCTTGGACGGTGAAGGATCAATTATCCCATTTGGCTTGGAACGACCATGCCACTGTATTGGCGCTAACCGAGCCCGAACGCTTTGTGCAGGCGAAACCGTCGACACCGGAGGGCATTCAGGCGATGGTCGATTCAGTTATTTCGGACAACCAGTACCGCAGTGGCCCCGATGTAGTGCACTGGTTCTGGAGCGAACGGGAACGCATGTTGGAAGCGATAACAGGGCGTGACCCTCGTGAGCGAATCCCTTGGTACGGGCCTGACATGAGTATCGCGTCGAAGCTCACGGCTCGCTTCATGGAAACGTGGGCCCACGGTTACGACATCACCAACGCTTTAGGCGTTCAGCGTGAGCCTACCGATCGGGTTCGTCACGTGGTGTTCCTAGGGCTCCAAGCGCTCCCCAATGCCTACTCCGCCCAGGGCTGGGCGGTACCGGAAGTTCCTGTGCGAGTGGAGGTTTTGGCTCCGAGCGGAGCCGTGTGGTCCTTTGGTCGCGCAGACGCAGTCAACGTGATCCGTGGGAGTGCGTTTGAACTTGCTCAGGTGGTCACGCAACGCATCCATCCAGCAGATACGTCGCTGCGGGCCGAGGGTTCTGTCGCTACTGAGTGGCTAGGTATCGCACAAGCCTTCGCTGGACCTCCCGGCAATGGCCCCAGCCGTGTTTGCCGCAGGGACTGACGGGGGCGCCGATTGTAGAGACAAATCCGGTTTGGTCGAACTTGGGGACATCTGGACTGCGAAGGTCAGACACATAGATGCTGCCGGCTTTGTCAACCAGAATTCCCGCCGGGGATTTGAATTGGGCTGTGGCTCCGGGTCCATCAACGACACCTGCAGTGCCGCTTCCGGCGAGGGTTGACACGGTGCCGTTTGCTTCGATCTTGCGGATGCGTCGATTGCTTCGATCGGCCACGTAGACATTCCCATCCTCATCGACGGTCACGCCGAGGGGAAAATGAAACTGGGCGGCGGCTCCGACCCCATCGGCGTATCCAGGTTGCCCGTTTCCGGCCAGCGTCGTGACCTGTCCATCAGGGTCGATTTTGCGGATCCGATGATTCCCCGTGTCGGCCACAAAGAGGTTGCCTTTGGTATCTACTGCCACCCCTGCTGGGTACGCAAACTTTGCGTTACCGCCCGTGCCGTCAGCAAACCCCGGATCACCGCTTCCAGCCACGACCGAGGCATTTCCCAAAGCATTGACCTTGCGGATCAGGTTGTTGTCGGTAAGGAAGAGGTTGCCGAACTCATCAATGGTTCGCCACAGCGATGGCTCCACAACGGATCCCTGCTCTGCCTGTGACGTGGCGTTTTCCTCGCCACGCGCCCGCAAGACCGGCTCGCGCGACAACGAACTGGTGAAACGTTCGGATAGCTTTGCTGGAACTTCAGGGCGACGAGAGTCGGAAGGACCTCGCTGGCAAGGGAAGTTGAAATTCATACTCCAGAACTATGAAGCCCTGGCGTTTCGCTTACGCGTCGTACTCGCGTCACCCCGACGAAGAGCCCGCGTCACTTCGATGCCCGCCCAATACCAGCGCGGGGAACTCGCTCAGCTGTGAGCAAACTCACGGATGACTCGACCGGGGCGGTGGCCGGTGTTTTCGCCCTGCTCGGTCACAATGACCCCATTTACCAGCGTGGCGGCGTAACCCCGAGATTGGATCTTGAAACGTCCGGCGCCGTTGGGAAAGTCATTCGCATACGTAGGATGCTGCGATGCCAAAGCGTTGATGTCGAAGATGTTGACGTCGGCATGAGCCCCAACTCGCAACACTCCGCGATCCTTGAGCCCAAGCACTCCAGCAGGCATCGAAGTGATTTTGCGAACCGCATCGGGCAGGGAAACAAGGTTTCGGGTGCGATGCCAATACGACAGAAAGTGTGTGGTCATATCGGCATCGCAAATCTGACCGGCATGGGCTCCCGTGTCGGCGAGGCCCGGGTACACATTGTCGAAACGCAGGATGTGTTCGAGTCCTTCAACGTTGCGGGTGAAGAACCACGTGTTGAACAACTCGGCACCCTCGCTGGCGATCAGACGGTCGATCACATAGTCAACCGGATGCACCCCCAATTCCTCAGCGCGCTTAGCAACAGACCGACCGTTGGTTTCGCTGTAGTTCGGGGTGACTTCGGTGCCCAGTGGGTAGATCAGATTGGCGTCGTACCAGAGGCCTTTTGTCTTGCCTTCCTCGACCAGTCCGGCGCGAATTACGGGATCCTTCAACGCCGCGACGCGATCGGCAATCGTGGGCAAAGGGGTAAAGCGCATCTGCGGTGACAACAATAAAGACTTAGGTGTCTCTCAGCTTTGGATCGGAAAGGGCCGCGGATCATTGGTTCTGTTCGATGTCACGATACGCTCAAAGGATGAGCCAAGACCTAGAGCATTGGAACAACGTATGGAGCTCTAAGCAGTTCGACGAAGTGAGTTGGTTCGAGGCCGATTCCCGAACGTGAGCTGACCTTGTGCGCCGCGTGTCGGTGCCAGCGAATCGAGTTGCGCTCGTTGGCGTCGGCGCCTCTTCGTTAGCTTTGGATTTGGTTGGTGGCGGGTACGCGTCCATCGATGCGGTTGATCTTTCCCGTGCCGCGCTCGATCAATTGAAGCTCAGGTTGGGAGCGGGAAGTGGTGCGGTGCGCTTTGTTGTGGCCGATGCTCGCGAAGTGCGTTTTGACGGCAAGGTCGATCTTTGGCACGACCGGGCCACGTTGCATTTTCTGAACGATCCGCTCGATCAAGCGCAATACGTCGCTCGGGCCTCTGAGGCCGTTCGGCTTGGTGGGCACCTGATCGTGGCGACCTTTGGCGCAGATGGACCGGAGCTGTGCAGCGGTCTCCCCGTAACTCGCCACACCCCAAAGTCCCTCAAAGCGCTCTTTGCCGAAAGCTTTGACCTCGTCGATTTCTTCGATGTTGTGCACACCACTCCGTGGGGTTCAACCCAAGCATTCACCTACGCGGTGTTCCATCGAAACGATACGTAAGCATAGAGAATCCGGTAGTTCGATGAGGGAGCCCAGCCAGGCCCGGCTGATGATGCGCAGTGTGTGTTACGTCAAAACCGGGTGTTACGTCAAAACCGGGCGTTACGACGACAGCGGATTGCCTGCTTCCAAATCGAGGAGCTGCTGCACCAGGTCGAAGCTGGTTGCATCACTGCGTGCGTCAATGACCTTTCCATCAGACAACAAGAAGCCCTGCCCATCGCGCCCCGCGAACAACTCGGCGTTGGTATAAAGCCGAGGTTTGATTTTGGCGGGATCACCGTTCTCGGGGCAGAAGGTCATGCAGTTGCCGCACTCGTTACACAAATCGGTAAACAACAGATACTGCTGACGGGACTCCATTCCAGCGAGGCTCTTAATGCTGAAAAAGGCATCGTTGGGACAAACCGTTATGCAGAAGTTGCAGGCCACGCACTCGAACATTTCCAGGTCGTGATCTACAGCTTTCGGCAGTTTCTCATTGCCCGAGAAATGATAAGCATCAATACCACTTCCGCGGATGTTTGCCAGGTGTTGCTCGCAGGCGTTCCCAAAACCCGCATCGAGTGCTTGCGCGTGACGAGCAGATTTCCACGCGGCCAGTGTGGCATGTCCTGATGCGGCAATCGACTTGGTGAGTGCTCGTAGCATCGGTGCCAGCCGACCGTAACCGCCAGGCTTGAGTAAATCTGAACACAACGTTGCTGGATTCACACCCATGGCCAGCGAGTCGCCAAGATTGTCTCCGGTGATGCCAGCGGAGAAGCTGACCATAATGTCGCCGTCGTGACCGGGAATAGCTAGGCGCCCGGGCAGAGCTTTGGCGAGACGATCGAGCAAGGTCGAGGCAAGTACGTGCAACGGCGGACCTGAAAGGTACATGGTGTCGTCGGGCATGAACTTCTTTTGATTGTCTACCACCAGGGTGTTGGTGAGTTTGATGCCAAAGAGCCGTTGTCGTTCCTTGGCGTACTGGTTGAGTTCCTCAATGAGTTCGACCCCACGAGCAAACTGGAGATCCTCAACGAAGGCCGACTCTTTTACCGAAACGCTTTTGTAGCCAAGCTCGTCGTTGATGGTGGAGGCGACGGTTTCGTAACCAAGCAGCGTTGGGTTCAACTTCACAATCACGTCGAGTTGGTACTCATCAATGAGGTGCTTGGTGATGGATTCGATTTCTTCTGGTGGGCAGCCGTGAAAGGTTGACAGTGTGAGCGTGTCAGAAATCCGTGGGTTAAAAGCAAAGTCCGCATACTTTGCCCACGGTCCCGTGAGTTCTGCGCGCAGAGCATCAATTTCGGCAGTGGCGTCAAGCATGCCGCGAAGAAATCCGGCGACCTTGGGCGAGGAAATTCCTGCCAGGTCATAACCCACCGACATATCAAACACGTACGAACCGGAATCTTCACCCACGAAGACTGTGAGTGGTTCCCACTGGCGGAGAATCTCCAACAGCATCGAAGCCTTCACGTACTCGGTAAGGCTCTGTGCCACCGTAAGTTCCTGGCTCCATTCGATGTTGTATCCAATGGTTTGCATGTCGATACACGGACGGCTGATCACCAAATTGTCGATGATCTGCACGGTCTTGAGTTCAAAAAGTCGTGATCCCCCCAGCCACGAGAGCACGATGTTTTGCGCCAGTTGACTATGCGGACCAGCAGCTGGTCCGACCGGTGTCGCGCAGGGCCGCCCGAGGAACTCGAAACCAAGGTCGACTGCTGGATCTGGTTTCCAAATCCGAGCATTGGGAAGATCGAAGATCTTTTTGCGGGTAGTCCACTCGTGATCAATCCGGCCCAACAGGGTGGCGAGCGACATGGGGGTAAGCGGTGGTGTCGTTTCGCCTACGGTTTCGGAGCTGCTCATCATGGTCCTTGCTGAGTCGACGGAGTCGAAACGTTTCGTATCGCCCCGAGTCGATCGGGAATAACGCAAAGTTTAACAAAACGTAAAGCGCCCCGGTGCTGATGTCAGATACGTTCGATGATGGTTGCTGGGGCCATGCCTCCGCCAGCGCACATGGTGACGAGTCCAAATTGCAGGTCGCGGCGTTGTTTGCGCCCATAGGCAAGAGGCCCTTCTTGGGCAACGACATCATCTCGGTACCACCAGAAACCACGAGGTCTTCCATGCCGGCCATCACAGCATGTGCGGCATAGTTGGCAAAGGTAATTCCTGAGCCGCAAAAGCGGTCGAGGGTTGCGCCACTAGCGGTGATTGAGTAGCCAGCGTCAAGTGCGGCCATGCGCCCCAGATCGCCACTTTGCTCGCACACCTGTGAGCGGGTCCCCCATACGACATCGTCGACGTCTTTGGTATCGAACCCGTGGCGATCTACCAAGGCCTTTAACACGGTCGAGGCGAGGTGCTGTGGGTGCAAGTGGGCAAGTGCTCCCTTGCCGGGTTTACCGATTCCCCGTGGGGTGCGGCAGGCGTCGATGATAAGGGCTTCAGGCATAGGTTCCTAACGTTCCTTTCGAGGGTTTTACGTGAAAACGTCGTGCGTAAAAGGTCGTGCGTAAAAGGTCTGCCTGAGAGTGTTTCGCCAGACGATTAGCCAAAGCGGCTACACCGCGGGCCGGGCTGTTAGGACGGGATTTTGGTCCAGGCCACGTCTTTGTCAACTCGGACATCGCCGGGCAGACCAAGCACGCGCTCTCCAAGAATGTTGCGCATGACTTCGGAAGTGCCGCCTTCAATAGTGTTGGCGCGTGACCGAAGGAAGGACTTCGAGATGGTGTAATCGCCCCTGCCTTCCTGGCCCTCGACTCGCTTGAGGGGGTAGCCGGGCTCGTGCAACATGGCGTCGGCGCCCATCAGATCCGTTGCCGTTTCCCACAAACGTTTATTCAATTCCGCGGAGGCGAGTTTGCCGACGGAGCCTTCTGGTCCGGGGTTTCCACTCATGGCTTTTGCACGTGATCGAAGCGTGGTCAGGCGCATCACTTCAGCATCAATCCACAACTTCGTGATGCGGTCGCGCATTACCGTCTGTTCGCTTAGCGACAAACGTGATTGATATTCCTTCCATGTTTTGAGAAGTAAGCCAATGTTTCCACTGCCGCGTTCTGCCGTACTTCCACCGAGCGCGACGCGCTCGTTCATCAACGTGGTGGTTGCGCCACGCCAGCCGTCGCCAACATCACCCAGCAAATCAGTATGCGGCACTCGCACATCAGTGAAGAACACCTCGTTGAACTCCGCATCGCCAGTGATCTGAAACAACGGACGAATTTCTACGCCGGGTGCCTTCATGTCAAGGATGAAATACGACAGGCCTTTGTGCTTGGGAACGTCGGGATTGGTGCGTACGAGCAACATTCCATACGCAGCATGGTGGGCCACGCTGGTCCACACCTTCTGACCGTTCACCACCCACTCATCACCATCGCGCACAGCACGGCTGGAAAGACCAGCGACATCAGAACCATGCGAGGGCTCGCTAAACATCTGGCACCAGATATCTTCGCCGGTGTAGATCCGCTTGAGGTACTTCTTGTGGTGCTCCTCGGTGCCATAGGTCAGAACGGTAGGCAACCCCATGCCGATCCCGATGGTGTTGATGGCCAAAGCGTTAAAGGTTCGTCCTGCGTCACGAATGGTTTGATCCACCACAAGCTGCATTTTCGGAGTCAGGTCGAGCCCACCCTTGCCTTCCGGGAACTGCACCATGGCCAAACCAGCATCCCAAAGTGCGGAACGGAATGCCGTCTCTGAGGCATCTAAGCCGACATCGGAAATGACCGCCTGGGTACGTTCGCGGATCTCGTTTTCAGTAACAATCATTTGTAGAACTCCAAAGGGAAGCACGATGGCATCGGACAGGAACTCAACCTAGTGCGATCCACCAAAACATTGACAGTCGAAGCCGTTTGGTCTTACGGACCGACAACGAATTAGTGCTCGGAAAGCAAGATCGATCCCTTCTCGCCAACCGGCAGGCAAGTACGCTCCACAAATGACGTTCGGCGGGGTTGGCAAAAGACTTTCCGGTCCGACGACCGCGGCTATCAAAGTGACCCTGGCTGTTGGGTCGGCTCTAGGAGTCGCAGCGATGACCGTTGCCGCGATGGTGGCCATAGAGGTTCGTGCTCGTGGCGTCGATGCGGTTGGCGTGCTGGAGACAGGACTGCGAGTGGTTCGTCTGGGCGGAAGCTATTACACGACCGGTGCCGACCAAAAAGGGCCGTTGTTTCAGCTTCCGTACCATCTCGCAGCAGCGTTGGGCGGCCGACGATTTGCTTGGTGGTACGTGGCTGCGTTTGCGATTCTGGCCGCGCTTGTAGCAGCTTGGTCCGTCGCTCGAATCGTCATGGCGCGAGGTCACTCCCGAGGACTAGCGGTAGCCGGCGGAGTAGGGCTCTATATCCACCTAATCCTGGCCTGGAACGGATACTCGGGGATCCTGTACGCCCGTAATATCACCATCGCACTCTTGGCCTTTTCCCTGAGTGAAGTGTTGCTTTGGAAACACCTCACCGTGCCATGGCGCATCGTGCTCGCTGGAATCGCTGCGGGGCTTGCATCACAAACCATTCTGACGGAGCTCTTTGGATCTTTTGTCGTCGGCATGGTTCTGCTGGTTCGAGTTTTGAGCGAATCAACCAAGGAAGCGTCAACGAAGAAATTTCGCATCGCTCATCTGCTGCATCGCTCGAATCGCATCCGACCGTTTTTATTGTGGCTAGCCGGTGCTGCGGGTGGCTTTTTGAGCGCCCCGTCTTGGTACCTCGTTCGTGGTCGCTTTTCGGAGTTTTGGTATTTCTGGTTCAACTACAACCGCTTTTACGCCGATTCCACCCATGCGACTGCGAAACAAAAACTTCGCATGGGCTGGATTGGTATGCGTGGTTTTTACCGACAGGAATCTGGTGAGGCGCTCATCCTCGGGGTGTTCGTGCTCTTGCTTTTGGTAGGGCTCCGTCGTGCGTCGTTTCGTGAAGGCCGTCGCGAGTTCATAGTCGACATTGGGCTGCTCGCTTGGTGGGCTGCGGAATGTGCCGCGGTTGTTGCCGCCCAACGATTTTCTGGCCACCATTTCGTTCTCGTGGCGGTTCCCGTCGGGGCCATGGGCGCGGTGTTGTTTGCGCAGCTGTTTGAATCGCAGCGGCCGAGCCCGGCGGGTGGCCACGGAAGCTGGCATGGTGTGATGGCTACGGCTGCGGTGGTTGGAGCCTCGTTTGTCCCTTCGTGGCAACAGTTCAAGCCTTCATGGTTCGAAGTGCGTCATTTCCCAGGGTTTCGGGCGAAATCTGAGGCATGGCTCAATAATCAAGATCCGACCACACGAACGGCCCGAGCGCTTGTTGACCTGGTCACACCGAGAAACGGGTTCGTTTGGGTCTGGGACGTGCAACCGATGTGGCCCGGGACTTTGAATCGAATGTCGGGGAGCCGTTATGTTGAGAAGCGGATGTTGCTCGGCTACATCTATGGAGGTACTTCAAGTCCAAAATATGTTCCTCCACGTGCGTGGCAGCAGTTCGAACAAGATTTACAACGTACCCATACGGTGATCGTGGCAGATCGCGATAGCGACCTAATGCCTCGTGATCTTCCTGCTTCAGGCTATCTCGACCGTACGTTTATTCCTGTCATGAAATCGGGGGAATGGAATTTGCGGATTCGTTCAACCTCGCTCGATCGAATCAGGACCAACGCATCCGGGAAAAATCTCAAACCGAACATCCCGAAATCTTGGCAGCTTGATAGTGGCCGGTTGTTGTGGTCTCGGCAAGGAAACCCCTTCGAGTCTGCAATCGATCTTCCTTGGTCTAAGACGGCGGTTGGTCAGTGTCTTGACATCACCGGCACGGCACACTTCGCTCCGACAGCAACCCAGCTAGGCGGGCTTGATTTGCGGTTTGAAGCCAACGGCGATCGAGATCGAGCCTTCTCCTTACGAATCGGGCCAAATGAAGTGTCATCGAATTTCTGGTGGGCGGGTAGTGAGCAACGGATGCAAACCGCTGCCGTGCAAACCGGAGTGCCGGCCACGCCGGTGCCGTTTCGCTTTCTCATCGGTCGGCGGGCTGGAGGAGTCATGGTTGACGGGAACCTTGTGGCAGTAGTTGAACGCCCGATTCGTGGCTCCAACGCCCGGCTGGTGCCGCAGCCCGGACTGCAATCGCTCAGTGATCTCCATATTCGCCCTCGACCAGATTGCTTCGAAGGCTAACGATCCCGAAGGTATCGGTGTACTTCGTCTGTGGTTCGGGGTACGGGTTTTTGAATTTCTAACGCGTCAATCAGGAATGTTCGAGAGGGTTATTACTACCAGGTGAGTTGGCAGTTCATGCTCCGGCTCGGGGACGGATGTGATTTCTCGACGGGAACCAACGACTTGTACGAGAACCAGTCCTGCGTCGGTCGTGGTGACGATTCCTTTGGCACGAACGATTTGTTCTGGCATCTTTTGAGGTAGCGCATCAAGCCAATGTTCAAGCTGCAACAGGCTCAGCGACTGGGGTGGTGAGATACTGCAAACCTGGTGTAAATCGAAGAGTGTGGAATCAGGAATCGCCATTCCTTCGGGCCTGCGAGCGCCGAGGGCCAAGAATCTCCCGACGGCACCTGGGGCAGCCAACTCAGAGCTATTGATGAAGACCGGTGTGTTTGGTGCGAGTTCTGCCAGTCGACCCCGAGCGTATGCAGCCTCG
>JAYTWN010000187.1:0-4146 GCA_043743435.1 Acidimicrobiia bacterium | reverse complement strand
CTGCACCCATGTATTCGCCCCAACATCAGGCAACACTTGCCGAATCCCAACAGCCACCGGCGCAGAACGAGAATCTTGAAACGCCGCCAACCCAAACTGCGTTTCACCGGCAGTGCCCCCGTTCACCCACAAACGAATCGACCCGGACAACCCAAACTTGAAACCATCAGGTACATTCAACAAAATCCCGTTATACGCATCAGGCTTCGAAGCAATAGAAAGCGTACCTACCTTCACCGGCGTGCTATTCGCAACATTATTCGTCCCGTTATACGGATTATGCGAAAACCCCGCACCAAACCCATCACCAAACAACACCACATCACCAGAAGGAACAACCGTCGAAGTAACCGAACCCACCACCGTAGAAGTTGTCGTAACCCCCGCGGTTGTCGTAGGGACGGCGGTGGTGCTCGTGGTAGTGGTTGCCGGAACAGTACCTGCGACCAGTTCAATTTGATCCAGATAAATCATTGGGTGGGCAAGCCCATCGCCTTGGGTAAACCACAACGATCGATTCACCGCTGCGTCAAAAGCCACCAACGAACCAAGTAAACCAGTTAACGGCACCGATACCTGCACCCAGGTGTTCGCTGGCACGTCAGGCAACACCTGGCGAACACCCACCGATACCGAAACCGAATCTTTGTACGCCCCAACACCAAATTGCGTTTCACCACCGGCACCACCATGCACCCACAAGCGCAACGAGCCAGAAGAAGCAAACTTCACACCATCGGGAATGTTGATCAAAATTCCCTGAAACGCATCGGGTTTGGTAGCGATTGAGTATGCGCCAACCTTGACTGGAGCCGCATTCAACAGGTTGTTCGTCCCGTTGTACTGATTATGAGTAAAGCCTGCTTCGAACGAATCCGAAAATATGACTAGATCACCAACTGCCGCCTGCGCTACCGGAACATTGACCACGAACCCACCGAGCAGGGTTACTGATAAGAGGATCGCCACTGGAGCGACGAGTCGCGACAGCGACGAGTCGCGACAGCGACGAGCAAGTTCAGCCGCCCACCGATCCAAGATCAGCTTTCGGGCGGCCTTGTTTGCTGCTCTGGTACTTACAACTTGCATAACCGCTCCATTCGCCAGCGTGCAACCCACGCGGGGCGAACGCTACACGCTTTCAATGGAAGTGACTACTTAGATCTCTACGGTCAATATTCCAAATATCAACTACATCAGGAGGTCGGACCAGAAATATTGATGGGGTCAATATGCAGGTCATGGGCCTTCGTGCTCATCACGAGCAAGAAATTTGGTGAACGGGCTCGAAAGTAGAGCCAACAACGCCGTATTATCAGCGCATGCGTATCGATCTCAACTTCTATGGCAGCGTTCCTATGCCCGATGCAGGCAACGCTGGCCCGGCGCCAACGGCCCGCCGTTACGGACAGGCCGATTACCTCGCCTGCTACGAGAACCTCACCCATTGGGCCAAAACCGCCGACAAAGCGGGCATCCACTGCATGTGGTTTACCGAGCATCACTTTCAGTACGAGGGCTACGAGGTAACGCCGAACCTCATTCTGTTCGGCCTAGCCATGACCCGCCATACCGAAAACATCCGCTTCGGCCAAATGTTCAACGTGGTCCCCCAGTGGCATCCGCTTCGCCTCGCTGAAGACTTTGCCATGGCCGACATTCTCACCGGCGGACGAATGGAATTTGGCGTCGGTCGAGGCACGGTCCCTCGAGAAGCTGAGGCGCTGGGTTCGCGCGTAGCGAGTGGCGACAACGACATGAGCGTGAAGGACGACAAGTTCAATCAGGAACAGTTCCAGGAAGCCATGGAAGTCATCAAAGCGGCCTGGTACAACGAGCGCTTCTCCTATACCGGCAAGCACTACCAGTACCCGCCTGCCGGGATTCCCGATCGCGGTCACCCCGTCACCGACCTCACGCTGGTCCCTAAGCCGACGAGACAAGTCCCGATTTATCAAGCCGTCACATCAGGCGACACCATGGAATATGCGCCACGTGCCGGACACAAAGGGGTCTACTGGCTCATGCATCCCGACCTGCTGGCCCCCCGCTGGGAGCATTACCAGGAGACCTATGAAAAGCATCATGGTGTTTCGATTCGCCAAGGTGAAAACCGGGTTCAAGTACTCACGCTGCACGCCGGCGAAACCCGCGAAAAGGCCTTCGCTAGCGGACGCAACGGACACGACGAATTCACCCGTTTCCTCGCCCCTTACGGACGTTTCACCAACTACAAGAACGCGGAAGGGGCCAAGTTTCCGTTTGGTGTGCAACCGTCCGTTGAGGAGTCTGCTGATCAGCAAATCCAGTTAGTTGACTCGATCGAAAACTGTGCCGCGGCAATTGCTATGTACAAAGAGCGTTTTGGCGTTGAGCATTTCGTGTTCTTCCTCGACCTCCCTGGCATGGAACGCACCCAACTTGACGAGCAAATTCATATGCTCACTGAACAAATTCTCCCCATGGCCGGCATCACCATCGAACCACTCGGTGCAGCCGCTCAGGACCTTACCTACAACCCCAACGCATGACCTCGACGGGCTTTCACGGAACTGGCTCTCACGGAACAGGCTCTACCGGAACGGGCTCTCACGGAACTGGCTTTAGCGGAACCACCTGGCTTCGTAGCGCCGCGCTCGCCGACGGACGTGTAGTCGATGTGTGTCTTGATGCAACAACTGGGACCATCACCGAGATTGTTGATGCCCGCAGGGAACTTCCTAGAGCAGAGCAACCTGTGGCACCACCGTCGGCAAAGGGGGTAGGTGGGTCACATGAGGGTGAGGCTGCCAATATCGACCTAGACGGCTACCTGCTGCTGCCCGCGCCTGCTGAACCACATGCGCACTTAGATAAGGCCCTTACTGCCGATCTCATTCCGAATTCCAAAGGCGACCTGATGGGTGCCATCATGGCGTGGATTGCCCATGCCGAGGAGTTTTATACCTTCGATGACATCGTTGATCGAGCACGGCGTGCCGCACTAGAACTGCTGTATTCGGGCACCACAGCCATACGTACACATGTGAATGTACAGGCAGGCATCGAGACCGACGCGGCCGCAGCACTGCTGGTTGTGCGCAACGAACTGGCATCGGTTATGGACATCCAAATCGTGGCCCTACTCGGCGACACCACACCCGACAACTTGGCCCGACTCACATCGATTCTGGACATGGATCCGGCCATGATCGTCGGCGGATGCCCACATCTCGATGGTGACGCTCTGGTCTCAACCGACACGCTCCTCACCATTGCTTCCAAGTACGGAAGACAAATTGATCTGCACACTGATGAAACGCTCGATCCAACGGTGTTGGACCTTCCCTACTTCGCCCAACGAGTCCGCGAAACTGAGTTCGGCTTTGGAGCGACTGCTAGCCATTGTGTAAGCCTGATCATGCAGCCGCCAGACATTCAACACAAAGTCGCTGAGGCCGTGGCTGCCGCTGGGGTTCACGTGATTGCGCTTCCCCAAACAAATTTATTCCTGCAAGGCCGTGATCACGCCGTAGGGTCACCCCGCGGACTCACCGCCATCGGTCCGTTGCGAGCCGCCGGGGTAAACGTGGCTGCCGGTGCCGATAACGTCCGAGATCCGTTCAACTCCATGGGCCGATCCGATTCGCTTGAGACCGCAGCTCTGATGGTCATGGCCGGACACCTTCTGCCCGAAGACGCTTACGCCTCAGTTTCTACCAATGCTCGCCTTGCCATGGGGTTACCCGCCGTGACCATCACCGTCGGCTCACCAGCAGAACTCCTGGCCATCCCGGGGGCTTCCTTGGGTGACGCCATAGCCCGAGCTGATCAACAACGCATGGTCTTTCACGCTGGGCGACTGGTGGCTTCAACGTCGGTACACCGAACCCTTATTTGATCTGGCGGGCCCCCATCTCCGCTTCGCTTCGAGTCCCGCCAGGGGGTTCATTTCCGACCGGCAAGCCGGATCGGGAACCCTTTCGCTCTAGAACCGTGTGCAGACACACCGCAAACACAGCGCTGACACACCGCTGACACACCGCAGACATAGCGCCACCCCGCCAAGCGGACAGTGACCGCGGGCTGCTTCTCGTGAGAGAGAATGGTGGTGATGGGTTCGCGGACGATGGCAAACGACGACGGGCAGAACCCATCGAGCTTGTC
>JAYTWN010000186.1:0-8807 GCA_043743435.1 Acidimicrobiia bacterium | reverse complement strand
GCCAAACCTGGATGTCCGGAGGTGCGGTAAAGGCCGCCTGTGAATCCGTACGCGCACTGATTATTTCCCACGTAGCCGCGAAGCATTCGATTGCCCCCGAAGCGCTTGAGGTTCGTGACGGTCGAGTGGTTTCTCTCAACGGTGAGTTTGACGTTCCACTCGCCGAGTTGGCCCCGGGCATCGTGTTCCAAGATACCGTGGAGTTTCACCATGGCCCAACGTTCCGTTTGGATGAAAACGGCCAAGGTGATGCCCACGTAAGTTTCGCCATCGCCGCCCACCGTGCAGTGGTTGATGTTGATCTGGATTTGGGCCTCGTGCGTGTCGTTTCAATCGCCACCTCGCAAGATGTGGGACGTATCCTCAATCCCTTACAAGCCATCGGCCAACTCGAAGGCGGCATCGCCCAGGGCGTAGGACTAGCCGTGATGGAAGAGATCGTGTTGGACAACGGCAAAGTACGAAATGCTTCGTTCACTGACTATTTGATTCCCACCGCCCTCGATATGCCCGTCATCGAGATTGCGGCGTTGATCGAACAACCCGAACCCGGAGCCCCCTACGGCGCCAAAGGCATCGGCGAACCGCCAACCATCTCCTCCTCAGCAGCCGTGGCCGCCGCCATCCGCAACGCCACCGGCCTCACCCTCCCCCGCATCCCCATCCGCCCCCAAGACATAGCTCTCGCCTGAGGCGCGCCCAGTTACCGCGAGGCTTACTAGTCGGTGCATGCAGGACAATTTCCTAGACGTTGGGGAAACAAGCAGGACGATCGAAATACACAGAAATTTCACGAGTTCTGGATCAAATCGACCCCAGCGCCCTCAGTTCCTGTATGACTGAATTGGAAAGATCCCAAACCCGAGCGCAAGTAGGAACGGGACACCAGACTTCAGTTGATGACATGCCCACCGCCACAACGGGGTCGAGCGGGCACCACCAAAGGCAACTTGTGGGAAACGTCGCAACTCAGAGAGCCCGGAAAGCCGCCCACACGAGCACCCGGCGTGAGGATCCCATCCTTTGCGGATTTCTCTCCTCCGCACCAACGTGTCACGTTGAACGTAGACAGTTAGGACTTCGATTGCGGGCCCGTTTCGCGGCGGTCGAGTTTGCCCTTGCGGGAGACGGCCGCGGCACGTTGCCCGAGATTGCTGAACGAGCAGGAACTTCTACACGAACCTTGAACGTGCAATTCGGGGTGAAGGACGCGCTGTTTGCATTCCCGCCGCCCGAGTTAGCCCCGGTATTGTTCGACTGTTGGCGAGCAGCTGGCGACGCAACCGGTTTCGAGAAAAACCTCACAAACGCACTTCAACGGCTCGATCAAAATCCATTGGCCCGTACGTTGTTGATGGGCCTTGCGCATTTGCACACCGACTTACCGAGGCTTTCACTCGTCGACGGCTATTTTAACGCTGCGCTAAGGACCCAGATCCTTCACGACCAATCGCTTTCGCGACCGTGCCTGAGCTGGACTGGATACATTACCGACGCCCTTCGAGACGGCTTCCAAGAATGGGTTTTGAACACCTCGAAGGCGTCATTGGTTTCGATGGTGCCCAACCTTATGGAACGACTTCAGCCAATCGCATTTCGCTAACAGTTCATTTAGAGTCTGACAGCTCAGATCCGCAGTGGCGATTGAGGACTGGGGTCGCTTACAATTAACTCATGAAAGGTTCGGAAAAAATACATTCCGATCACTTTTGGCGAGAGCAACCCGTGTCCGAGTTGGTAGCTGCCGCTTCGACAGGCACAGCTTCTGCATGGGCAGAGCTTGTAAGACGCTTCGAAGGACTGGTCTTCTCAACCGCGCTCTCCTATGGCTTCCGCAGCGATTCCGAGAGCGCCGACATTTGCCAAACTGTTTGGCTCCAGCTGGCTCAAAACCTCAGTCGTTTGCGCGAACCAGACCGAGTGAGCGCTTGGTTATTAAAGACCACCCACCGGGAGTGTGTCCGAGTGAAGAACTTGAAGACTCGCACGGTACCGTTCGATACGGTGGAATATCTCGTTCCATCAGACGAATCTCTCGAACCCATGAGCACTCGCATCGAAAAACAAGAACGTGATTTTGCACTTTGGGAAGCGTTTTTACGTTTGCCAACAAAGTGCCAATCCCTGCTGCGACTGCTGATTGAGGATCCTCGTCCCGGCTACCAGCAGATAGCCCAGCTTTGTGGTGTCGCGGTGGGAGCTATCGGTCCAAGACGCCAGCGTTGTCTATCAACGTTACGAGTTGCCCTTCAAGAACACCCTGCGATTGTGTGAAGCCATGAATGATGAGACATTCGATCTGACGGAGTTGGACCACCCCGATGGAGCCATGCTGGAACGACTGAAGGCGAGCGCGACGCTGTACGGTGCACGGGTACCCGACGTGGTCCACCAAGGAGCGCTCGCTGCATTTTCTTGGCGAGCCATGGATGAAGAATTGGCGGCGTTGCTGAGCGACTCGGCCGACAGTGACCGACTCGTGGGCGCTCGGGCAACACTCAGCGGCATGCGGCTCCTAGAGTTCGTAACGAGCACCGGACAAATCAGTATTGGGCTATCAGATGCAAGCTTGATGACCGGAACACTGACGGGCTATGCCAGCCAAACCGCTCAACTGGTTTCGGCGTCCGGTGAATCGGTGAATTTGATCGTCGATGAATTCGGAGACTTCCTGTGCGACGAGATCCCCACGGGACCAGTTCGCCTTGAACTTGGTGGCGGAGCGGGCCGCGTAGTTACCGACTGGATTTTGCCACCGGTAGCGTAAACGATTCTAAGCTCACATACTGGATGCCAGCGTCTCGCCTAGAATTTGGCGAACCGGGTGAAATTTCTGAATCAAACCACGTTGTGTGCCCTCTGTTGTTGTGTCCGTAAAACAACAACAGGAGATTCGCAACGCGCGCAAAAATGCAACATTTGGTTCAGGTCCTTGCCGTAGTAGGTGTTGCCGCAGCCGCGTGGCAAGTAACAGGCGCGCCCGTATTTTTCATCTAACAGCAGATGAGCGTGCTGGGAAACTTAACGCTTCGAGTTTCCCAGCATGGTCAACGCGTAACATTCGGGAAAAACGGAACGCTGGTCCAGCAGACCACCGAGTTGGTTGTTTAGCGCGAGGATGACCAAATGGATTCCGACACGCAGTCTCTGATGACGCGAGTCGTTCAGCTATTGAGCGCCGTAGAGACAGACTCAGAAAAGGTCGCCAAACAAGCGCTCATTCTCTTGCGGGAAATTGAGGCGAAGCCAGATCCGGATGCCGAGGTTCTTGCGCTCACTTTCCGTTGTTACGGCCTGGCGCTGCGCGGTTGCGGGCGGATTCAAGAAGCATTGATATGGCTAGAAAGATCCGTCAACTCTGCCTTAGCGGGTGATCTGCAGTCGATTGCGGCCTTGTCGCGGTTAGCGCTCGCCTCGTGCCTTTCGATGACCGGCGATTTTGACGCTGCGTTGCAACAGACTGAAAAAGCTCTTCCCCTCCTGTCTGCGGTCGAAGTAGCCGCTGCTTTGTCGAGACGTGCGATCTTCCTTCAGCGGCTCGAACGCACCGCTGACGCGGGTGTTGCTTACGAAGAAGCCATAGCCAGGGCTCTTGCAGATGATCAAGTGTTGGTTCTCGCCAAAGCGTTGAACAATCGTGGGCTTTTTCGCGTTGATCTTGGCGAAATGAAGAACGCAGCTGCGGATCTGCTCGCTTCGAGCAAGCTGTTTTTGGAGCTTGGCTTGGTGGACACCTCTGCGTCGATCGATCACAATTTGGGTTGGTGCTTCGCCCGGCAAGGACTTGTCGTCGAAGCACTTGATGCTTACGCCCGCTCAGATGTCAAGGGAGGTCTCGGCAGTTCCGCAACATGGGAGGGAGCTTTTGATCGAGCCGAGGTTTATGTTTCAGCTCGTTTGCTTCCGGAGGCACTCCATTCGGCAACTCATGCGTTGCGACTGGCGCGACAGGCGGGGTTTGAAAGCGAGGTTCCGGTAATCACTTTCCAATTGGGTCGGATTCAAGCGACGCTTGGAGATGTTCTCGCTGCAGAGAAGTGCTTTGCAATCGTGCAGGACCGATTCCAGGATCAAGGTCGCCACGTAAGCGCCGCCGCCGCGCAGATATGCCGGGTGCTTGTCTCGAATGAATCGCCACCGGAGCAAACGTTGCAAGCACCTTCAGCCACCAGTGATGACGATCCGCATGGGTATCGGGACACGGTGGTCGACGTCGCCTACGGAGAGCTACTTCGCATGCGGTTCCGAAGTCAACCAGCAAGCACCGAGAAGTTGGTCTGGATACAGAGCCAATTGGAGCCTAGGTTGTCGTCCTCGAACTCGTTGACCCGGGTGCAGGCTTATGCTGCGCGCATACTAATGCTAGGCACGGGCGGATCGTTTGGAGGGGCACTTCACGATGGGCTTCTGCATGCAGCGAGAGATCTCTTCGAAGAGCTCGAACGTCACCTTGATGGGATCCATTCCCACGAGCTTCGTACCGTCGTTGTCGACAAACTCGAATTGGAAGCCTTGTTCTGCATGGCCGCTCTCTCCATTGGCGATCCAGCGATTTTTGGGCTGTGGATCAACCGACTTCGCTCGGCAGTGACGACACCAACACAGCGAACACCATCAACATCATCAATATCATCAACAGAACCGGAAACTCAAGAACGGGAAACTCAAGAACAAAAAGCCATCGAACCCGTCGACCTAAAGAACCTTCGCCACTCGTCGGGCGGGCCACAGCGAAACGCCCTGGAGTTCGCCGTTCGGACCACGAATTGGATGGCAAAATCGGAGCGGTCCGTCGTTGAAAACCCGTCGGCGCATCCGAGTTTCCCGATCGCACCTGGAACGGGCCAGGTGTATCTGGTCTACGCCCAAAATTCCACAAACTTGGTGGTTTCGATCATCACCGAAAACTCGGAAACCATCGAAATTCTGGGCAGTTTGAAAGATATTCGAACCCGTTCGGAAAGCGTTTGCTTAGGTGCAGCGGCACTGTTCGGATCGAACAACATGGGTGCCCAAGCGACAGAGCAACGAGCCGGTTCCGTCATACGGGCAGTCGATCGACTTGAATCGCTGGTGCTACCCGCTTCTTTACCTCCAGGAAACCTACTGATATCGGCCACAGGAGTCCTGGGGTCCGTTCCATGGAATTTGTTCTCACGCCTAGCCGGTCGCCCTGTCGTACTCACGTCGTCGCTGCAAAGGTCATCGCTTGCTGCGGCGACCCAGCCGGCATGGATTGAAGGAATCCGCGTGGCAGTGGTGGAAGGCCCGGACCTTGAACATGCATCTCGGGAGGTTGGTGCGGTTGCCGCCCTTTATCGGGATCCGATTGTGCTTCAAGGAAGCGAAGCCACGGTCGAAGCGGTATCTGATCTGATGACCTCAGTCGACCTTCTTCATGTGGCCGCGCACGGTCACCGAAGAACGGACAACGCACTGTTTTCGGGAATCGAACTCTTTGACGGTCCGTTCATGGCATACGACATCGAACGCTTGAGCAAGACCCCGAAAACGGTGGTTCTTTCCTGTTGCGATTTGGGAGCCGCCAATAGTCAGGGTGCGTTCGGCCTGTTGGGCTTTAGTGGAGCGTTGGTGTCGCGCGGTAGTCTTCAGGTTGCAGGAGCCTTGCTTCCCGTAAGTGACCAGATGTCACTTCCGGTCATGGTTCGCTTGCATACGGCGATCATTAGCGGACTATCGGTCGCACAAGCCTTATCCGAAGCGGTAGCCAATGCTGACGAGCAGTTTCAGCGGGTCACTGCTGGTTCTTACGTGGTCAAAGGACCGTAAGGGGACCCCTCGTTGACCGGTTTCGGTGAGCGTTTCGGTATTGCCGTTATGAGAAGAGCGATGCCAAACATTTCAACGAAGTCGCCGATCGAGGCCACGCAACGCAACGGACGGATAGGGAATCGATCCCCGAAGAACTGCGCTGAACCGGTGTTCACCACCACATGTTTTGCCCCGACTCTCGAAGGGTTTAGCGGCTGAGTAACACCAATGGACCTAAGCGCCCCGGCGTCGACAGGCATGGCCCCGTGCGCCAGGGTTGGCACCACGTTCATAAGCGCACCTGCGGCGATCAAGAACAGCGCCCAACGTAAATTCTTGTTGTTCGTTCGCACCGTATTCAAGACCAACCACGACAAAGCAGCAGCGAGGGTAAGGAACAACACCACGGTACGAAACGATCCCCGCAACGCCGGAACCAGGCCGACTTGCAGACCGGTGGCAGCGCCCAGAAGCCAAAATCGCTGAAACACCAAAGGAACGGCTGATGGCTTTCGAAGCTGGCGAGCAACAAAACCAAAAGAAATGGCGACAAGTAAAAGCGGCATGGTGAATCCTCCAAAACAACAGAGAAGCCGGGTTGGCTTTTGATCCAATCGAACGGAACGTAGTGCCGGCGCATGTGCGCACGAATTCGTTGCGCATCGCTCCGTCCACAAACCCGAGAAATGTTGATGTCGCAAGGAAGCCGACACGCGACAAATTCGTGCTTCCCTGCACTAACAAAAGTCCGAACTCATCTTGGCAATTGGTGTGCCAAGACAGAAAAAACTGCGCACTACGCAGTTTCTACTTATACTCGTGGCATGAGTGACACTAAGGAACGAGCAGTGCAAAAGTATCTAGCCTTTCTAGAGAACCCCGAACTAGTAGGTCAGGATGCTATTCAGGAACTCGAGAATCAGTTTTCCATCGCAGATGGCCCTATCACGAAACTTCGTCTTTTGGCCGAAATCGATCGAGTGCGGGCAGCAGACAAGGTGGCTTTACAAGAAGGCTTCATTCGTCACGCAAAATCTTGGGCCGCCGAAAATGCGATTCCTACACATGCCTTTGTTGCTCTCGGGGTCGAGTTGCAGGTTTTAGCCACAGCTGGCTTTGACCCGCTCCCAAAGCCTGTCGGGATGGCCAAGGGATCATCGAAATCGTCCAAGCAATCAGCAAAAGCGAAGCTCTCGGCTCAACGGAACGCAAAGCCCCGAGCGAAGAGCATCAACAGCGACACGGTCGAAAAACTTATTCTTTCGACCACCGAGCCCTTTACGGTCCGAGACATCGTTGGCCTTTCGCACGCCACGAATGCAACCGTTTCGCGAGTCGTGGGGTGGCTAGTCGCTGCGAAGAAGGTCGAAAAACTTGGGGTGCTCGCTCCACAGGGAACTCGAGGGATCGCGCCGTTTGGGTACCAAGTAAAGAAGCCTCGGAAAGGCTAACTGCGAAGGCATACACGGTGCTGGGCTTCGTCCCACACCTTCTCAAAAACTCTGCGAAATCAAAACGCCCGACCTATAGCGGTCGGGCGTCTCTATTTCGTATGTTTACCTACTAATGCTAGGCCCACATTTAGGGTGATCTACAAACGCTCGCCGGTTTCGATGTCGAAGAAGTGCATGTGGGTGGTGTCTACCAGAACGTCGATGGTGTCACCTGGGCGTACACGCGTACGAGCATTGAAACTTGCTACGAATGTTGCACCATCAGAATCACCAAGACGAGCAAGGTTGTCTTCGTCTTCAGACTTCTTGTTGGCATCGGTCATGACTGCTGGGGTAGCCACACCAAAGTGGACCATAACTTCTGAACCCAATGCCTCGGTAATGTCCACCTGGGTTTTGATGGTCCGCCCCGCGATGTCACCCGTCGCAAAGGCAGCATCTTCCATGTCTTCTGGCCTGATACCCGCCACGATGGTCTTGCCGGAGGTCGCAGCGGTTCGCAGCGATGGGCGCTCAGCAACGGTGGCGGCCGAGAGCAGCACCTTTTGATCGCCGAAGTGAATCCAGACGCCACCTTCTTCGGCATCGGAAACCTTTGCCTCAGCCAAGTTCATGGGAGGTGAACCAATGAAGCCAGCCACAAAGAGGTTGGCGGGATTGTCATAAATGAACTGCGGTGTATCCACCTGCTGCAAAATACCTTTCCGCATTACCGCAACACGGGTGCCCATGGTCATGGCTTCGATCTGATCGTGGGTTACGTAGATGGTGGTTACACCGAGGCGTTGCTGGATGCGGGCGATCTCGGCCCGGGTTTGCACGCGCATCTTGGCATCGAGGTTCGAAAGGGGCTCGTCCATGAGGAAAACTTTGGGCTCACGCACAATTGCTCGACCCATGGCGACACGTTGACGCTGACCACCGGAAAGCTGCTTCGGGCGACGATCCAACAACTCATCGAGACCCAACATGCGAGCGGCTTCCCCAACACGACGGCTGATTTCGTCCTTCGGTGTCTTGCGGAGCTTCAAACCGAAACCGATGTTTTCAGCCACGGTCATGTGCGGGTAAAGGGCGTAGGACTGGAACACCATGGCGATGTCGCGGTCTTTTGGCGCCACTTCGTTGACTCGTTGGTCCCCAATGCGAAGTTCACCGGTGGTGATGTCTTCAAGCCCAGCAATCATGCGCAAAGCGGTGGTTTTGCCGCAGCCTGATGGGCCCACCAGAACCAGGAACTCCCCATCGGTCACTTCAAGGTTGAGGTCAATCACCGCCTCGAAACCGTTGTCGTACTTTTTGCCGATGTTAGAGAGAACTACTGATGCCACGACATCCCCCGATGCGCACAATGCGCCACCGGTTGGTGGCGTCTTAGGTGTGACGAAGGTTACTCCCTATTTTGGGTCTTTGCGGTCAAGCAATATCTCAACGTTGTGCTTCGCACCCCTGGCTCAGCGCGGTGCTCCGTGCTCGCAGCGCGGTGGACTTGGGTGAGGCAACGGTTGCTCAGTCCACTGAGAGTTGGAAAGAAACCCGTGTAGCCCCGGCAATTACCGCAGCGCGAACAGCGGCGTTCAC
>JAYTWN010000185.1:0-5096 GCA_043743435.1 Acidimicrobiia bacterium | reverse complement strand
GATCGCGCCGACATTCGACGCCAGGTAAAGACGTTGTCCGCAGAAGGTAAAATGTCAGCGTACGTACTTCTTGGCCTTCCCATCGGCATCGCCCTCATGGTGAAGGCCTCTAATCCGGCATACATCGGGGCGCTCTTGACCGGCACCGGATTGTGGTTGTCGGGAGCTGGCGTTTTGTTGATGGTTATCGGCGGCGTTTGGCTATTCAAACTTTGCAAGATCGAATTCTGAGGTTATGTCATGAACCCCCTTGTTGTCCTCGGCGCCATTGCCGTCATGGCATTGATCCCAATCCTCACGTGGGCCTTCTTACCCAACGGAAGCGCCAAGAAAGTAGACGCGAAAACCCTGATCGGTTCAACGTCGGGCGGCTCCGCTATCGACTACCGAACCGCTTCCCTGCAGCGATCCGGCAAAGACCGTGCCGCACCGTTGTTGGCCAAAGGTATCGATACGATTCGTAAACGAACCCCTAAGGGGTGGAGCGAAGAGATGGAGATGCGACTCGCTATGGCGGGCATGAACTCCAGTTGGACATCGGAAAAAGTTCTCGTACTCAAGGCCATTGGCTTGGTCGTGGGCTCGTTCCTGTCGTACTACTTCTACTCCAAGGGTCTGAGTTCCAAGATGAACAAGATCATGACCTTTGGTTCGGCACCGCTTGGCTTTTTTCTTCCCGACATCATCATCAAGAACAAGGCTGACAAGCGCCAAGAAATCATTCAACGCCAACTTCCCGACATCTTGGATCAAATCACTGTCGGTGTAGAAGCTGGTCTCGGATTTGACTCCGCCATGGCCCGTTCGGCCAAATCCACAAGCGGTCCGCTGCCCGAAGAACTAGCTCGAACCTTGCAGCACGTGAGCGCTGGCTTGTCCCGTGCCGAAGCGATGCGAGGGTTGGCCAATCGTAATAAGGTCCCCGAACTTCGCCAGTTCGTGGGAGCGATTTTGCAAGCCGAACAATTTGGTATTCCTATGGCCCAGGTTCTTCGAGTTCAGGCCGTGGAGCAGCGTCGCCGCCGACGTCAACGTGCTGAAGAGAAGGCCATGAAGCTCCCGGTGAAGGTGCTCTTCCCTCTTGTGCTTTGCATTCTTCCCGCGCTGTTTATCGTTCTCGTTGGTCCTGCCGCTCTCTCCATCAAGGATGCCAACTTCGGATAATCGGGGGAATCGGTAACAGGCCACGCTTTTGGGCATTGGTCGCGGTGGGTCTAGGTTACTTCGGAGTTGTTTCTCTTACCGTGGTGGCTGGTTTACTCGAACTTTAGTGTAGAGGCCGCGCCAATAGGCAGGCTTGTTGGTTGCGGGGTCTTGCCGTCCGGCCTGAGCGCCGTGGCGAAAAGCATTGTGCTGTGCTTGAATGAGCGCTCGCCTATCGGCTCGTGCTCTTAGCTGCGACCAGTTTCGTTGGAGTTGGCTTGTCGGAGCCGGTGGAGCTGGCTGGAACCGATGCTTTTGGTTTCGACGTTGGTTTTGCAGCCGGTGCTCCATCGCCATTCGAAGCCGCTGCCGGGCCTGCGCCTGACGCAGAATCATTCGCCGCGCCAGCTGCGTCGACCTTTGGCTTTACCGTGGAGACCGCAGGTTTTGCCACGCGATCAGTTACTCCTGGCACCACCGGTACGCCCTGGTCGGTGGTGTAGAGCGTGATCTTTGATCCAGCTCGCACCTTTTGTCCGCGAACGGGGCGGGTGTGAAGAACCGGACGATCGGCGGGACCAATTGTGTCGCCGATCGTGAATCCCGCAGCCCGCAACGCCGCCGCCGCGTCGGCCGGGGATCGGTCAATCACGTTGGGGACGATCACCAAGTTCTGGCCTTTGGAAACTAAGACGGCAACGACATCGCCCTTTTTGACCAGGGTTCCTTCTTTGGGATCGGTGTTAGCGACCAAGCCCTTTTTAACGTCGGAGAAGATCTCGCTCACCGTTGAGGTGACACCAGGAGGGAGAAGAGCCTGCGCCTCGGCAACACTAAGTCCACGTAGTTTCCCCAAGGCGACGGCAGCAGGTCCGCTCGACACGGTGAGAGAAACGAAAGATCCGGGCTTTACGTCGCCTTGTGGAGTCCAGCTGATGATTTGGCCGAGCGGAATCGTTTCACTGGCGATATAGATCGGTGGATTCGGGAACCGGAGACCCTCGTTGCGTAACACGGCGATCGCTTGCTCATAGGAAATGGCTGTCAGGTTCGGAACCGCTACGGGCGCTAGGCCCTTAGATGCCGTTACCGTGATGATGCTTTTTTCAGGGAGACGAATTCCTGCGCTTGGATCTTGGCGAAGAATCTCACCCGCAGGCACCGAGGCGGAAAACTCCGGCGGAGTGGTCACGATGGTGAACTTAGCGTCGACCGCTTTGGATTCGGCTGCTTTCACCGAGGAGCCGGTCACTTGAGGAACCAGATGGGTGGGAGTTCGTCGTAACGCATACACGCCAACCGCAACACCTATCGCTGTTACGGCGCCAACGAGTCCGGCCAGCACGGTGGTCGCCACTCGGCGTTTGGCTTTTCCACCAGGGTCCACAGCACGACGGGCCGCTTCAGCCTGGGCTTTACTTTCGACACGTTTTGCCTTGCGAAGTCCTTTGGCACTGCTATCCAACGGCTTGATTGGGGTTTTGGCCACTCCAGTCGGTACGGCATCATCGTCAACATCGGCGTCGAAGAATCCCGGAATCGAGGGGGGTTTCGAAGAAAAATCCACGGGCGCGTTCGAGCCAGCGAACAGGGTGGGGTCCCGCTGATCCAACGCGGACGCTGCTGCCAGGATGGTTGATCCGTCGAGCGGCAACGCAGCAGCTACCGGAAGCTTCCGGGCGAGATCCTCTAGGGCGGCGACGAGTTCTCGGGCGTCAAGGCGATCTGCTGGTTCAACCGTGGTTGCGGCTCGAAGGATTGGGCCTAGTTCCCCAAGTTCGTGTGGCGTGTCCACCGGGCCGTCGAGGCGAGCCATTGCCGTTCCCTGCCATGTGTCAGCCGTGAACGGAACCTGACCCATCACTGATTCGTACAGCACGAGCGCTAGGGAGTATACGTCGGAACGACCGTCGGTATTGCGACCACGGGCTTGCTCCGCGGAGATGTAGCGAGTGGTGCCAACCAAGGCACCTTCGGGTTCAGTTCGGGCTTGATCAGCCAAGGCACGGGCCAAGCCAAAGTCGCTCACGCGCACACGTTGGTCATCGCCAAAGAGGAGGTTTGCTGGTTTGATGTCGCGGTGCACCAGGCCGTGATTGTGCGCAAAAGCCAATCCTCGGGCGGCGCCGAGACCGACAACGGTGGCTTGGGAGGGATCGAGTTGGTAGCCGCTGTCCAGAAGGTTCCGGAGGCTTCCCCCGGCCAGGTATTCCGTGACCAGATACGGGGGCTCGCCAAGGGCGTTGGATCGATGATTGACATCGTGGACGATCACAATGTTGGGATGCGAGAGCGGAGCAAGCACTTCGGCTTCCCGCTGAAAACGACGCAGGAACGCCTCATCGGAGGCGAGTGAGGCATGAAGAAGCTTCACCGCAACTTGTCGACGAAGCCGGGTGTCCGTCGCCAGGTACACCCGAGCGGAGGCGCCAGTGCCAAGCAGGGCGGTCAAACGAAAGCGGTTTCCCAGCGTATGGCCAACGAGATTTCCTGCATACAAATTGGCCACCGGACAAAATTAGTGGCGTGTGTTGACCTTTGTGGGGATAGGCGTTCTCCACGTGACTAACGACTTGGTTCGTTTCGCTGACACAATGGGAAGCGTGAGTACCTCGCAAGCATTACCTAGCGGAGCCGGACCAACCTCGAAGAACGTCTCGATGTGGAAGAAAAAGCTGCCGCTTCTTGGAACCCTCCTGGCTGTCGGCATGGCCTTTTACTTGTTGCTCATTGCGTTTAGCGGTGCGCAAATCGGTAACAAGGTCAACTATCCCGTGGGGTTGGAAGCCGTTGATCCCATTCCTGAAGCGCAAACGGTGCCAGCACAAACCATCATTCGGGCGGATCTTGAATTTGGTTACCAAGGCGCACTCATCCTGAACGGCCGGGAGATACCCGCAGATCAGACAAAGCTTGAACCGAGCACGGGTTTGTTGACCTTTACTCCGGCTTCGGGAAACGACTACGCACTCTTGCCCGGAAGCGTTGTACGCATGACGGTTGAGTACTGGCCGCTCAAGGGCACCCGAAAGGCTGACGGCCGAGCGTTCAGCTGGTCCTTTACGGTGAGCTGAGCTATGCAATGGGCGTGAACTTTGCCAATTCCGCCTATTCTGCCGATCCCTCTCCGTCTGTGCAAGAATTTTCGCAGAACGCCACTTTATGGCTGGCTGAGAACAAAAATTTGGCTCCGCCTGATTACGGTGCAATCCTGCCCCCTCCCCTGTTCGATCGTGGCGTGGCCTGGCAGAAATTGTTGTTTTCGCAGGGTTGGGCTGGCATTGATTGGCCGGTGGAGTTCGGTGGCCGTGGTCTGAGTGTGGAGCATCGTGCTGCGTGGGTGCACGCCTGTGCTTGGGCTGGGGTGCCGCCGTTTCTCAACATGGTGGGCATGGTGTTGGCGGGTGGTTCTACTTTGCTGTTTGGCACCGAAACACAAAAGCAGGAACATCTTCGGGCCACGTTGGCTGCTGAACGAGTTTGGTGTCAGTTATTTTCTGAGCCGGGTGCGGGTTCGGATTTGGCTTCGCTGTCGACGAAAGCGCAAGCGGATGGCGATGTCTTCATAGTAAGTGGACAGAAGGTTTGGTGTTCAGGTGGTCGCTACAGTGACCATGGGATTCTGATGGCCCGCACCGACACTGGAGCAGCCAAACACAAAGGTATTTCGTTCTTCTTGTTTGACATGAATCTTCCGGGCGTAACGATTCGTCCGTTGAGAAACATGACCGGCGAAGCGGAGTTCGACGAAGTATTTTTCGACGAGGTACGAATGCCTGCGTCGGCGCTTCTCGGTCCACTCCACGGCGGCTGGATGGTCGGCATGACCACGTTGACCAATGAACGCGGATCGATTGGCACAGCCGCGATTTCCATGGGTCGCAGAACTGATGCTCTTCTCGGACATCTTCGCAATGCCGCTGCCGATGCGGGCGAAGGACGGCTTGATGGTG
>JAYTWN010000184.1:0-8545 GCA_043743435.1 Acidimicrobiia bacterium | reverse complement strand
AACGGTCCGGGTGCGCATGATTCGATTCGTGCTGCGTTGGTTACTGCGCTTGATCGGGTGAACCGTACCTTGACGTTGTTGCGTTCGGGGCCTGATGATGCTGGCGGCGGCATTGGTCCACGCAAGGTCCGTGCCGTACAGGGCGCAACATCGTTGGCTGAGGAGCTGACGGCGGCGATGGAAATGGGCGCCGTTCGTACATCGGTCGTCGGTGTTAGCGGTGGGGTGGGTGGCTCTTTGGGTTCGGGAGTTGGTTCTGCCAAGTCTTTCGATCCAGACGAGGACCCGTTCGAGTCCACGGCACAAGCGCTAAATGAGGCCGACGAGTTTGAGAAGGTCAACGTACTTACTTCCGGCGAACGGGTGGCGTGGGTTGAGGCGGCCAGCAAAACTCGTGGACCGGTATTGCGGATCGCCCCGATTGAAGTTGCTGGTGCGCTTGCCGCCACGATTTGGTCTCAGATCACCGCGGTGTTTGCCAGTGCCACGATTCCTTCCAATTTGGGTCCACGGTTGGGTTTGAAGACCGACAACACCGACACCCTCGATGTGGGCAGTCCTTTTGATTACGCCACGCAAGCCATGTTGTACTGCGCGGTGCACCTACCCGATCCTCGTGGCGCGTCGTTTGAGCCGGCCATGCACGAGGAGTTGGCCAAGTTGATGATCGCAGCAGGCGGGCGTACGTTGGCATTGTTTACATCGTGGAAGGGCATGCGGAACGCGGCGGAATTCATGGCGGCCCGCAAGCCAGCGTTGCCGTTTCGGGTGATGACGCAAAGCGACTTGCCCAAACCTGCGCTTACCAAGGCCTTTGCCGAGGATGAAACATCGTGTTTGTTTGCCACCATGGGATTTTGGCAGGGTATCGATGTGCCGGGCCGGGCGTTGAGTTTGGTGACGATCGACAAGTTGCCCTTTGCCCGCCCTGATGAACCCTTGTTGGTGGCTCGTCGGGAAAAGGCTGGCGACAACGCGTTCAAAACCATTGATCTGCCACGGGCGGCCATGTTGTTGGCGCAAGGTGCGGGGCGGTTGATTCGCACGTCTTCTGATCGCGGCGTGGTGGCGATTATGGATCCACGTTTGAACACGGCGAAGTCGTATCGCTATGAGCTACTGGCGGCGTTACCTCCGATGAGACGAACACGTGATCGGTCTGAAGTCGAGAGGTTTCTTACAAAAATCGTCGGTTGATTTCCTCTCTGGCCTGGTGAACGGCTTCGGGTGAAGCGGGGAACTGGCGTCAAATCGTTTCTGTGCGAAGTATTTTTCTTGGGGTTTTACCGGGACCCATTTTTTGTCTTACCCCCTCCGTAGAGTGATCGGCGAGCTTCCCCCTCACTATTGTTTGGCCTTGTGCCGTTTTTAAACATTGGCGTTTTGTGCGCTGTTTAAACGCGTCGCTTCATTCGGCCGATCTCATCCCTGGAGGCGCTATGCCCGATCTCAGGTCCTCTCGTTTTGCTCGCCCGTTCACGCAGAGCGGTTCGATATTTTCGCGTCTACGCGATCAACCCAGGAAGAATCCTAAGCACCGTCACGGCCGTTCAGAACCCGATGCTCCGGTTCTCGCTTCATCAGGCTTGTGTGCGAAAACGTCGTCAAAAACCGAGCCTCAATGGACCTTTGCCGACGTGCATCGTTGTTACCCGGCGGTTCCCGCCATGCCTGGCCTTGAACCTTTATCTGAGGCGCCATGGTCGATCTCCAGTGCCCTTCCTTCCGTTCGTCCCGATCTCGGCACAGCCGGTCCAGAAGACGAGCCCGGTGAAGACGATGATGACGATGGATCAAGCCCCAGCGATCTCCTTGACAACCAACTGACCGACGAACTCGATGACAACTTCGAAAACTGTGAAGATCTCGAAGACCTCAAAGACCTGGACAACCTCAATGACCTGGACAACCTCGATAAATTCGAGGACTTCGATGACTTCGATGAAGAAGCTTTAGCTGATGACGATTTTGTTGTTGACGAGTGGTGGGCTTGCGAACCGAAACCCGACCATTCATCCAACAAGCTGCGTTTTCCGGGCGGGGATCAGGCGTCGGGAGATTCGGCTACGGGCGAGCTTGCACCTTGGCCGATCGAAACGCCTGACGACGCAATCGACACCTTCGAGTTGCTTCGCTCATCCACCTTTCATTCGGGGCTGGTGGTTCTGGCTCTGGATCAGAATCGGGTGCCATTCCTTCATGTAGCGCTCCGAGGAAACGAGAACGATATCGAATGTGTACTTAGCTTGTTCTCCCCTTCGCTTCCCAACGGTCGCATTCCGGGCGGATTGATTCTTGGTGTGGTTCGTTCACACCACCGCGAGGCTCCTCAGTCGGTTCTCGATTCGGGTCAGGTATTTGGCGAACCATCAATTTGGGTTGATCCGGCGGAATCGGCGACATGGCGGGTCGCTGCGTGGAATCTTCATGACGAGGGAATCAAGCTTCACGATGTGATTGTTATCGAACCCGATCGCTGGATGTCCTTAGCTCACGCCGCTGGCTTAATCGCCTATGACACCCTTCAGTATGCCTAGGCTCAAGCGGTGGCTCGAAAAGGTGTTGTGGTTGGTTCAAGTCCGAGATTGCGGGCATGGATGCGGTTGTTGGCCGCATTGCTGGTTTTGGCCGGATTTACCACTGTCCGCTCGGCCCAAGCGCAAACGACGGATACGGCACCCGCTGCCGTTGTGGCGCTTGTCGCGAAACCAACCCCACAGCAATATCTGGCTGGAGCGCTCGATTTTGTTGAACGTTACGCCTATCGGAAATCAAAAATCAACTGGGCAGAAACACGGGCTCTGGCTGAGCGAGATGCATCCGCGGCAGCCACCTATGAGGCGACTTACCCCATTCTCACTAAAATCGTAGCCGCACTCGATGATCACCACTCCTCATTCACCCGACCTATTGCGGCCATACAACAGAGCTCCGGAAACATCGTCTCGTTTGGCTTTGTGGCGCAGTGGCCCAGCCGGATCGTCGCCACGGTTTCCCTCGGAGGTCCCGCAGACCGGGGCGGGTTAAGGGCTGGTGATCGAATTGACCGTGTCGATGGAAAAACGCCGAGGCGCACCGGTAACCAATTGGCTATTCCGCGGAACGAAGCTGGAGAGTTGCCGAAGACCATCACCCTTACGGTTGTGCGCATGAACGTTCGCAAACCCATCATCATGCGCCTCACCGTCGGCCAGATCACCACCGTTGGTGTTCCCACCGCAGCGGTAGTTACTCGGCCTCAGGTTGGCACCGCCACGGTTGGAACCTTTGGTTTGCTTGATGTTCCAGGCATCGTTGGTGACATCGCCGCACAAACCCTCTATGCCCAAGAGCTTCACAACGCCATTGCCACAATCAACAATCCTCCACGATGTGGGTGGGTGGTTGATCTTCGCCGCAACCGCGGTGGCTACATTTTTGCCATGCTTGGCGGGTTAGGTCCACTGTTGGGAAACGGTGTCGTTGGTGGGCAGGTTGACGCCCAAGGCACCATGGCTCGCTGGTCTTATGGGGAGGGCGTTGTTCGCAATGAAACAACGGCGATGATCACGGTCAGCAAGCCTTACACTCCCGATCCTGCGCTCGGGCAGGTTCCCGTTGCTGTGCTGCAAAGCGGGCTTACTGCTAGTGCTGGAGAGGCAGCGGTCTTGGCTTTTCGAGGTCGAGCAAACAGCCGATCGTTCGGGGAGACCACCTACGGCCTCACCACGTACAACGTTCGTACCGTGTTGAGCGACGGTGCCTTTCTTGACATCATGACTGCCGTTGATACCGATCGAACGGGCACGGCCTATGAAAACCCGATTCCGCCTGATGTGACAATAGCGAGTGACTGGGCCAAAGTTGGTACCAGCACCGATCCAATCCTCAACGGTGCTTTGGCTTGGCTAGCCGATCAGCCGCTGTGCAAGGTCCCGGCCCAAAGCCTCGGGTCGCATACTTCGCAAGTCGACACGAGTTTCGGCTGAGGGCGCATCTGAGATGTTCGGTTTACATACGCAGTGGGTCAACTTCGATACGAACCCGTTCAGTGGGCCGTTCCACTTTTGCAAGTTTGGCGCAAAGGTGCGGGTGGTTTCGACCTCGAACCAGAAACGGTCCCTCCGGCGGCCCGTCAACGATTGGGGCGTCGGGCAGATTGCGCAGTTGGGCGGCTATGAGGGGCGCACCGGCACCTCCCACGAGTGCAATCGCTCGAAACGGTGGCAACAGAAGTGCCTTGCGCTGTTCACGCATTGCTTCGGCGACTAGCGAGGGATCGGCCCGCACGCCCGCTTGAACCACGACATGATCAGGCGTTCGGGTCTGGAGCACCAAACGGGCACGGAGCGCGCCTTCATCACGACCACGTCCACCCAAAGTGCGGGCCGCCCGCACAATCAGAGCCAACGATTCATCGCTGGCCCTGTACCTGGGCGCGAACAGTTCGGTATCGAAATCCAAAAAGATCACGGCATCGCAACTGCCAATGCGATGTAGTAGCGCTTCAGTGCCCACAAACAGTCGAACCCCGTCGGGAATCTCTACCGTAGGTGCGCTTACATCAGCGACCGGGCGCAGGGCAAGTGCTTCAAGTTCCTCCCGCGCCCGGGTGATTCCCATGCGTACGTTTCGTAACTTCGAGCTCCCACATCCGGCACACAGCATCGGTCGAGCAGCCCGACACCCGGGACATACCAAACCTTCATCGCTCGCTTCTTGGATAAGCGCACCGTCGCACCGTTCGCATCGGGCTACTTCGGCGCACGAACCGCACACCAACAACTTGGCACGCCCCGTGCGGTTCAGAATGCACACAACTCGAAGATCCGATCGCAGTAGGGGAATCAACCGGTCGCTAATGAGCCGTTGCTTTGCTGGGTCTTCTGCACTGCGGTCAATCACTTCAATGGCAGGCCAACCATCGCGCTCCACCGACCGGGAAACGGTTACGGCCGTGGCCAGCTCACTGGCTTCAAGCGAAGGAATTGGAGAAGTAAGTATGCAGGGTATCTTTGCTCGACGGGCTCGCTCGATCGCTACGTCACGGGCGTGCCATGCCGGAATGCGTTCTTCTTTGTAGCCCTCATCATGTTCATCCAGCACCACAATCACGCCCGGATCGATCGGGGCCCATGCTGCAGTTCGAGGCCCGATAACGATGCATCCACCAGCGCTGGCCGATGCCCAATCGTTGGGATACAGCGCTACAGGAGCTCCAGCACGTCGCAATCGGCGGGCTAAGGCGATCGACACGGAGATGCTTGGGGCCAACACCAGCACACCACGAGCTCCGCCATAGCGAGCCGCTTCCAAAACCACACCGAACAGATCCGTTCCCGGCGGTAGTTGCAACAGCACCGGTCGCATCTCAGCATCGACAGGTGTTTCAGATTCGGCTTGGCGGTCACTTGAACGCACCGCTTCGGATATCGAACCCGGCTCGGTAGCGGGGAGGCCATTCGCTACCGGAGTGGCCGCCAACGCCCCTTTCATGAGGAGTGCTGCGTGATCGGTACTGAGTGATAAGGGTAACAACGCCGCATCGAGCGCTTTGATCTTCGGCAAGGCCCGAACGTTGTTAGCCGGTGATGCCGTGCGCAGGAAATGGGCCGGTTTTCCCCACCAACGCCACGATCCCCATCGGGCCAAACTGATGATGGCCTCACCTGGCCCGATGCTCGAAATCTTGGCGATCGGCTTTAACTTCGCCACGTCCATCGCCGGCTCTACATCGACAGCGACAACCCAGCCGCCCACCCGTCGCCCTTGCAACGAGATCCGCACGATCGTGCCGATCCCGATCAGCGCCGCCCCGGCCATTCCTGCTGGCACCAGGTAGTCAAACACTTTGTTGATCCCGGTTTCATCGGGCAGAACTCGAACCACCCGTTCCACAGCAAGAGTTGGCACGGCCGACTGCTCACTGAAGGCCTCTAGGGGAAAAGCAGGTTCTCCACTACCGGCGGTAGCCGAGTTCAAGGCAGCGGAAGGAGACGTGCTGGACATGACACGTTGAACCTACAAGGTCGCTACGACAACAAATGATCGCTTGGAACACCCCAACGACCTTTTTTCATGGACCTTGCCAAACGGGCTCACACCACAAGCACATTTGGTCCGTGTGCAGGACACATCGGCTGAGTGGCGAAAGGCGCCTTTGCCACCAGAACAAAGGTCGGAACACGACAGTCGGCCAGAGCGCTTATCCCTGGCCGACAGATCGGTTACGTATTCAGTTCGCTTTTACTTCGCTTCACTGTATCAAGCGACAATTCGATCAGGTCAGCTACGCAACGTTTTGACCCAGCTGATCAAGCTTTAGCGGTTCCGACGTCGGATCCGAACAATTCGCTGTCCGCCCAGAAGGGCAAAGCCAATGAGCAGAGCCATGAGACCCATCGATCCTGCTGAGTTCGTCAATGATGACGGTCCTGTGAAAGCTGGTTCGGTTTTAGCAACCTGCACACCCAACACGTTCACGGGAGTAGTCGTCGGAACGCTCTGTGCCAATATAGCGATCGGAACCGTAACCGGAACAGTCGTTGCGGCTGCAGTTGCAGGTGCCACGACTGGAGCGATTGTCGTCAGTGGGACCGTCGGGATCGCCGGGAAGACCAAAGCCTGCGGGGCAAGTGCGACAGTCGTCGTTGTAGTTGTAGTTGTAGTTGTCGTAGTTGTTGTCGGAGGCAAAGCCAATGGAACGGTCACGGTCGCGGTAGTTGGGTCGGTTTCAGCTGAGTCGCCGGTGGCGGTGTTGGTGTAGCCGAGCGCCGTAACTTCCGCGGCGGTGATGATGTGGGTAGCGGTGCAAGTGATTGAGGTTCCCAAGGCCAAAGTGGCGGGGAGCGTCACTGTTGACTCACCGCCGGTGCAGCCGGTAATGGTCGCCGAAGGATCAACCAAAGTCACGCTCGTAAGGGTCGTGTTTCCTGTGTTGGTCAATTTGATGGCAAACGTTCCCGTTTGGCCAGCCGCCGTTGGCGCAGTGCCAACCACAACCTTGGAGGAACTGATCGACGGTGATCGCGGAATCGGAACGACGCGAGGTCCATCAACGGGCTTCGTTTGATCAGAGGCACCGGTAGCAACGTTGGTGTAAGTCCCGGCATCAACTTCGGCCTGCGTGACTGCGTGTTTCGCGTTGCACGAGATTGCCTTGCCAACACCGACAGACTGTCCAGTTACCGGAACAGCGATGGCTGCTCCATCATTCGTACAGTTTGACAACGTGGCTGTTGGATCAGTCAACGACACACCGGTCAAGGTGATGTTGCCGGTGTTCGTCAAGGTCACGCTGAACGTAACGTTCGCACCGGCAGTTGTTGGAATTGTTCCGGTGATGGACTTTGCAACTGACATTGACGGTCCACGAGTGACCGTGACCGTCGCAACTCCGTCGGCCGGAGGCGTCTGGGTTGAATCACCGGTTGCGGTGTTTGTGTAAGTGCCTGCATCAACGTTGGCCTGAGTCAAGGTTCGCGTAGCGGTACAGACTATCGACGCGCCCACGGCCACGGTCTGCCCAGTCACAGGAACGGCGATCGACGATCCAGCGTTCGTGCAGAGCGACAACGTGGCTGTTGGATCAACCAAGGACGCACCGGACAACGTCGTGTTGCCCGAGTTCGTCAGCGTGACGGTGAACTTCACGAGACCACCAGCAGCCGCTGGAACGGCGCCGTTAACCACCTTGGCGACGGTCAAGATCGGATTCTGCGGAACTTCAACCATACGGACACCATCACTTGGGGGTGTTTGTTCCGAATCGCCAGTAGCGGTATTTGTATAGGTCCCGGAATCTATGTCGGCTTGTGTCAGGGAGTGTGTTGCGGTGCACGTGTAAGTGGCACCTGGAGCAAATGCCCCAAGCGTTGACGTTCCCGGTGCAACAACACAGCCCGAGAGTGTCGCCGTTGGATCGACAAGCGTGATGCCGGAGAGCGTCACGTTGCCGGAGTTTGTCAACACAACCGAGAACATAACGGGTGTGCTGGCGGTCGTCGGCACTGCTCCAGTTAGGGTCTTCACCACTGAAATCGCAGGCGTTTGCGTCAGCGCTGCGGGGTCAGAAGCCGAACCCGCTAGCCCACCAGCCGAGCCGTTCACTGTATTGAGATACGTTGCTCCGGCATCAAGATCGGCTTGTGTCACGACATGCGTAGCAGTACAGGTCAGAGCTGCGCCTGGAGCCAACGAGGCAGCTACGCAAGGATCCGACGCCAACAACACGCCAGCCTGTTCCGTCAACGACGCAGCGGACAACGTGAGATTGCCCATGTTCTTCAACGCAACCGTCCATGTGATGGTGTTGCCCAGCACATACGGTCCAGTCGACGCTTCAACCTTTGTCACTGCAACCGCCTTGATTTGTGTCAACACAGCTGGGTCAGAGGCCTTGCCGGTGATATCTCCGGCTGCTCCTTGCACGGTATTGAGATAGGTTGCTCCGGCATCGAGATCGGCCTGTGTCACCACATGCGTAGCAGTACAAGCCAATGACGCGCCCGGGGCCAACGAAGCAACAACACACGGATTTGGCAACAACGACACACCAGCCTGCTCC
>JAYTWN010000183.1:0-5619 GCA_043743435.1 Acidimicrobiia bacterium | reverse complement strand
CGCCCAGGGACGAAAAGGGCCCGGATGAATTCGTATTATCTCTGGCATAGGACACTAAATGTTTAGGTTTCGAAAACAATCTTCAGTCAGTACATCGTTTTCTGAGGCGGTTCCCGTGATGGCATCAGCAGAACTTTCCACTGCTGAACTTTCGTCGCTGAATGCTCATTCGTCAGTGCGCGTTAGTTCGCCGCAGGATTCGGATGCAAAGCGTCACCGGGAAGCATTGGCAAACACCGCTTCTGAAACGGCAGTCGGAATTTCAAGGCGGTCATGGTTAAAGACGGCCGGGGTTGGAGCTGCTGGTTTGGGGGCCACGAGAGTTCTAGCCCTGGGGTCACAATCGCGCGATCACACGAAATCGGGGAAGGCAGTCAACGCACACGACTTTTACGGTCAACATCAAAGTGGCATCGTAACCGCTGCTCAAGATCGGCTCCACTTCGCTGCGTTCGATGTGACCACGACGAGCAAATCAGAGCTTGTCGCTCTGTTGAAGGAATGGACCGCCGCGGCCGAAGCCATGATGGCCGGTCGGCCAGTTGGTCTTACCGGCGCAGTTGATGGAGCCTATGATTTACCTCCCGAAGACACAGGCGAAGCGCTTGATCTTGAACCTGCACGGCTTACCATTACCTTTGGGTTCGGACCGACTCTGTTCAACGGGCCGCTTGGTGATCGCTTCGGGCTTGGGCCGAAACAGCCGGTCGAACTGGCGACTCTTCCGCATTTCCCTGCCGACAACCTCAACCCCGAGCGGAGCAACGGTGACCTCTGTATCCAGGCGTGTTCCGACGATCCCCAAGTGGCTGTGCACGCCATCCGAAATCTTGCTCGTATTGGTTTTGGTCGAGTAGCGATTCGTTGGTCACAGCTTGGTTTCGGCCGAACCTCAAGTACGTCAACGAGTCAAGTGACGCCGCGGAATTTGTTCGGTTTCAAAGACGGAACGGCCAACCTCAAGACAGAAGATGTCGATGCAACGTTGGCCGAACATGTTTGGGTGCAACTCATCGATGCAACCGAAAAGCCCGGCGATGCGTCTTGGCTAACAGGCGGTTCCTACCTTGTTGCTAGGCGCATCAGCATGAAGATCGAACCTTGGGATCGCACACCGCTTCGGGAGCAAGAAAACCTGATTGGCCGCACCAAGGGTTCCGGCGCTCCGCTCTCTGGCGGCACCGAGTTCTCGCCAATGGATTTTTCGTTGAAAGGCCGCGGGGACCTGCCAATCGTCGCCGAAGACGCTCACGTCCGTTTGGCCCATCCCAGCCAGAACGACGGAGTCCGGATTCTGCGGCGAGGGTACAATTTCACCGACGGAACCGACGGTTTGGGACACCTGGATGCCGGGCTGTTTTTCATCGCCTTCGTCCGTGATCCAGCAAAGCAGTACGTTCCGATGCAAACAAAAATGTCGAAACAGGACGGCCTTATGGAATACCTCCAACATACCGGCTCGGCCCTGTTTGCCGTACCTCCCGGTGTCACTAAACCCGGTGGTTTCATCGGCGAAACACTGTTCACGTAACAACCTGTTGTAAATCCCCCTGTTCACCTTTCGAAAGTACACCTATGATTGATAACCTCGACATCGAAGCAACCATTGCAGCACTCGACAAAATTCTTCAAGCCGAACTCGCCGGTGTGGTTCGGTACACCCATTCAAGTTTGATGATCGTGGGCCCGAACCGAATTCCCTTGGTCACCTTTATGCAGCAGCAGGCGAATGAATCGCTGCTTCACGCTCAACAGGTCGGCGAGATTCTTACCGGCCTCGGCGGACACCCAACGCAGGTAGTTGAGCCAATTGAAGAGACTCATCGTCACGAGATTCAAGACATTCTCGCCGAAGCGTTTGGTCACGAGCAACGCGCCCTGAACCTGTACCGCGAACTCTTGGCCATCGTCCATGATCGGAGCATTTATCTTGAAGAATTCGCTCGCACCATGATCGGGCAGGAAGAGCTGCACGGCCTCGAACTTCGGAAAATGCTCAGAGATTTTGGCGCAAACAGCCACTCTCACTAACGTTCTCCGATCGCCGATTTGTACAACCCGCAATGGGCCGACCCACAGTTTTGTCTGGCGATGGCAAAAATTCGCCCGAGCTTGGCAATGACCTACGCACGTACGCGGAAATGAAAATGGTTCGCGATCTCGTGCACTGCTGAGGTGTTCAAGCCAGCGGCGACTCCACCTCAGCTGCTGGTTGCGGCGCTTGGGCCACAGGCCTTGGCGGCGCCCGGCGCGCTCGCCGATGGCACGAGCCTCGCCTGAGTGGGGCGAAAATGATCTGTACGCATATTGTTCCACTGTTGATCGAGGCGGTCACAACAGCTGGTCGTTCGAGCATCCCACGGGTTCTGGCCATGCTTCCGGTTTGCGTTACCGACAACGCTTCCTCGATCCGCAAGCAAATTACGCAAATGTCAGCGATGTGCGCGCAGCTGTCTTCGTATCAAGCCAGGTTCCAACGTGAGGGTGTCAGCGAGCCCGGACAGCTCGGTATTGTGGGTAGCGAGGCAGAGGTTGAGGAAGCCCTCGGTGTTCTCGCTGTCGCCGGTGTTACCGATTTCGCGGCATGAGAGTTCGCGCCCTCGCCCGACGTAAAGCTTCGAACCCGAGCGCTTCTCGAACGCCTCGCCGCCGGCTGATCTGACCAGAGATCTGTGGCGATTCGTTCGACGTGTCCATTTCGTGGCAGCGGCACTATTGCTCGGGCTCGGCGGTCCGGGCTCGTTAGTGATGCCCGGCGGGTTCGTAGGCAAATTTACGACGTAGAGGAACGGTCACTGGCCGAACTTGTCCCTGCCCATCCAGACACGCCGACGACGGTAAAAACAAGCACGTTCGCAAACGGTTTGGACTGGTACTGGGGGTATTTAAGGGCCAAGTCGTTAGTGAGGGAGGACTCGTGATTAGCAACATCGTCTGGCTGCCACAGCAACTGTGCTCGCACCCACCAAAGCTTCGACCAGTCATCACGATCCCAGTGTTCGACGAGAAGCGTGGCCCGTGCATCGGCCTCAAGATTAGTTTGTCGTTGCAACCGAAGCGATGACTTTGGTTTGACAAGGTCTACTGGGATGCCAACGAATCCATCAGTGTCTTTGACATAGACGACGGGCACGGCATCAATTCCTCGTTCGGGATGGTGGGTGCACAAAACACCATGCTCGTGCGATTTCAGTCGAACCAGTGCCTCGACTTCAGTGAGCTTCATGCTCGGTTAGTTTCACACAACGTGCCGGTTCTTGCCCAGTTCGGTTCGGGCTGGCGTGGGTGTTTTAAGGTTGGGTGTTTCAAGGTTGGGTGTTTCATGATTAGGTGTTTCGTTTTGAGATGATTCACGATTGGTCTGAAGGCTGTTGCGATCGAAGGGTTGATCCTCGGCGAAGGTAGGGTGACACAATTCGAAGTGTGACAGTCTGACTCTGCGAACTCTTGCAAATATGATCGTGGCATGCCAAGCCATCCTGGAATTGAGAATACATGAATCTTGCTGTTTGGATTGAACGCAACGGTCGTCTGCAGCCCCACCGCCCAGCCCTTGCTGATGGCGAGCTTGTGCATGCGGACTGGCAAACCTTTGCAGCTCGAGTTGCCTGCGCAGCGCGGGGCCTGAGCGAAACCTTTGGGTTGGAGCATGGCGATCGAGTGGCGATTGTGATGCGTAATCGGCCGGAGTACCTTGAGGCATTGTTCGCTATCTGGCACGCCGGTCTCGTAGCTGTACCGGTAAATGCACGGCTCCATCGTGAAGAAATTTCGTACATTCTCGAGCACAGCGGTGCGGCGATCGTCGTGACCGATAGTGACCACGCAGAAGATATCGAGTCGCTCGTTGGCACGGTGCCTACCTTGCGAGCCGCAGTCAACGCACCGAGCGGGCAGTGGGACGAGCTGACTGGCTCCGAGTCAATGCCTCTTGTCGATCGAGCGGCGCACGATGCAGCCTGGCTGTTTTACACCAGCGGAACCACCGGACGGCCAAAGGGTGCCACGCTTACGAACCGCAACTTGATGATGGCATCGCTTAGCTACTTCGCCGATATCGACCCCGTAAGCGCGCACGACAGCATTCTCCATGCCGCCCCGCTATCGCACGGTTCAGGACTCTACGGTTTGCCTCACATCGCTCGGGGTGCCGTGAGTGTTATCCCGCACTCGGGTGGAGTGGACGGAAAAGAGATAGCGGCGTTGCTTGGCCGTTGGCCCGGAATGTCGTTTTTCGCGGCACCGACGATGATCAAACGATTAGTGAATGACCCTGCGATCCTTAACGCGGACCTCGCCAATTTGAAAACGATCATCTACGGCGGAGCGCCAATGTATCTGGCTGATTTGGAAGAAGCGCTAGCGGTCTTCGGTCCGCGCCTCGCCCAGATCTACGGTCAGGGTGAAACGCCAATGACTATCACTGCCCTCTCGAAGGCCGATCACGCTGATAGAGAACATCCTCGTTGGCGCGACCGTTTGGCGAGTGTTGGAACGGTTCGCACCGACGTGGAGGTGCGCGTGGTTGATGACAAGGATCTGGAACTTCCGCTTGGTGAGATTGGTGAGATTGTGGTCCGAGGGGACGTGGTGATGCCGGGCTACTGGAATCAACCCGAGGCTTCCGCCGAAACGTTGCGCGGGGGTTGGCTCCATACGGGTGACGTTGGAAGCTTCGACTCCGACGGGTACCTCACATTGCGCGACCGATCAAAAGATTTGATCATAAGTGGAGGTATGAATATCTATCCGCGTGAGGTGGAAGAGGCATTGCTGCTTCATCCCGGTGTTCTTGGGGTAGCTGTTGTTGGGCGCCCAGATCCCGAGTGGGGTGAAGCTGTCGTGGCCTTTGTGGTTGCGGTTGAAGGTGTTGCGACGCCGAGCATTAGTGAACTTGACCAAACCTGCATTGACAACATTGCCCGATTCAAACGGCCGAAGGAGTACCGGTTCGTCGATTCGTTGCCGACGAACAACTACGGCAAAGTCCTGAAACGCGAGTTGCGTGACCGGTTGCGGGACGAGGGGACTTCACTTTCCAAGTAGGTAGCTGGATCAATTGCTAGCTGTGGTGAACGCAAGAGTGATGTGTGTGCCCACGCCAACCGTGCTTGATAGCTCGAACGTAGCGTTCATAGCTTCAGTTAGGCGTCGGGCGAGAACTAGGCCAAGGCCTGCTCCTCCTTCCCGCCCGGCATCGGCCCCGAGGCGGTCGAAGGGAACAAAAAGCCGATGGAGGAGTTCTTTGGGAATGCCTGGGCCATGATCGGTTACGTGGATCTTGCAGTGTTCTTTGCCTGCTTCGGTAGCCACCCAGACGCGACTTCCAGACGGCGAAAAACGCAAGGCATTCGATACAAGATTGAGAATAATCTGCTGCAGGCGCCGACCATCTGCTCGAACTACAACCGCTGGCCCAATCCGGTCAATCGTGACCTTGCGCCGATCAGCGAGAGGGGCCACGAGCGCAAGGGAGTTGGTGATCACCCTATGCACGCTTACGTCTGTCAAATCGATCGGCATCGCTCCTGCCTCTACGCGTGCCAGGTCGAGAACATCATCGACAATGGAGAGGATATGTTCCGAAGCGAGCCCAATTCGCTCCAGTGCAACCCGTCG
>JAYTWN010000182.1:0-11068 GCA_043743435.1 Acidimicrobiia bacterium | reverse complement strand
TGATCAGCAGGGGGAAGACGGGCAGAAGGATGCCGAATCCCAACATGTCCACAAAAATGGTGAAGAAGATGGCCCCAAGCGGGCTTCGTGCTTTGGGAGCCTTGGGAGCCATGGATGGTCCATCGCGTCCAGTGACCTTTGGGTAAGTTTCGACTGGTTTGTTCGTGGTGGCGGACACGGCGGGAAACCCTACTGGCCTGGCATTCCTAATGCATAGACTTTCACCTTGAGAGCTGATGGTTCGCCATTTGCAGTGGTCGAAGTGGGGATTAGGTGTCCTTTGTCATGCCCGGTCTTTTTAACCTTCAGTGCCGGTCCGGTTGTTCTGGCAGAAGTGACTCGACCATCAATTCTGCGGAACCTTCGAGCAAGCCTTGGCGTCATCTAAAGCCGTCTACGGAGCGCCCCAGAAGCCGGGCGAGGCTGGTTATGACTTTTCGGTGAGGAGTTTGGCCACCACGAGATCAGCATTTTCGTAACCACCTTCACCAATGTGAACGTGTCGTACGTTGCCTTTGCGGTCGATGAAGTAGAACTGCGGCCAAAAGCGATTGCGGTAAGCATTCCAGGTCTTATTTTGGTTGTCCTGTGCCACCACGAACTTGATGCCTTCGCGTTTGATGGCCTTCTTGACGTTGGCCGTAGTGCGTTCCGAATCAAACTCCGGAGTATGTACACCTATGACTTCAAGGCCCTGGTCGTGATATTTCGTGTACAGATCATTGACGTGTGGGAGGGTGCGTTGGCAGTTGATGCATCCAAAGGTCCAGAAGTCCACAATGACAACCTTGCCCTTCAGTTCCGCCATGGTGACGGGCTTGCCCTTGGAGTTCAACCAGTTCTCGAGTCCAACGAATTCTGGTGCTGGGTAGGGTGCTTCAACGTTGAGCTTGGCCGTCTTCGACGCGGCAACAGCTCGGTTTTCGCGCACCTGGGTCGCAACAAGCGGCAGAGCAAGAGCGAGAAGAGCAACTGCGGCAATGCGGATTGGGCGAACACGTGTGGCCATGGGAAAACCGTACGGCGTGGATGGACGCGAGCGTTGCAACGTCCTAAGCCAACTCTCAGAATTTCCGTGTCGGTCGGTGTCGGTCGGTGTTGATCGTTTGATCGGGTGTCGCCTTCGGGCTGCTTCGGGCCTCTCCTGGTTGTTTCTGCGTCGATGGGTGGGGCGAAATCGCGGAGGAGTTCGTGTTTGACTCCAGTAACTTGGAGAACAAATGGCAATGTTGCAACCAACCCAAACTGTTCCGCAACCTCACGGTGGTCTACTGAACCATCGTTTCGCCGGGATTGCAGGGGTGGGGATTGCCATTCTTGGCCTATCTTGGAATACCACCCTGGTGAAATCGATCGGTGCCCCCGCAACCGTTGTGGCCTTTTGGCGCATGTTGTTCGCCACTATTGGCTGGCATGGATTTCTCCTCGTCAAGAAGAAGTCCCCAACGAAGGCCCAATGGCGAGCGGGCATCCTTCCTGGCTTACTGTTCACCATGAATCTGTTGTTGTTTTTCAACGGCACGATTCGAACCGCCGTCGCCCACGCCGAATTCATAGGCGCGCTTACCCCTCTGCTGGTGATTCCGGCAGCTGCGGTCATGTTTCATGAACGAGTTCCCAAGGCGGTGCTGTGGCTCGGGCTGGTGGCTCTCAGCGGTTTGGCCATGATCATTTTTGTAGGACGCTCAAGTAAAGGCGTTTCGTTTCTTGGTGATGCCTTAATTGGTGGCGCTATCTGCACGTGGTCGGCGTACTTACTGGTTACCAAATCGGTGCGCGCCACGATGAGCACGGCACCGTTTATGGCCGTACTCACCAGTATCTGCTGTGTGACGGTTGCACCCCTGGCCGTGCAATCCGGCAAGTTGTTCTCGCTCAGTACTAAGGGTTGGGTACTCGTAACGGTCATGTCGATCAGCGCCGGCATTGTGTGTCACGGCTTGATTGCCTGGTCACAAACCCGGGTTCCTGTGGGGGTCATTACACTCCTGCAGTTAGCTCAACCCGTGCTTGGCACCTTGATCGGGTTTATAATTTTGCACGAAAAGGTTCGCCCATTGCAGATCGTGGGGATGGCCATAGTTATCGGTGCCGTTGGCGCGGTCGCGCAGGTAGCTTCTCGGGGGATTAAATCCCCAAGTAATTCGCGTTGAGTAGATAGACCCTCTTCCAATCCAATTGTCGTTCGGCCCCGAAGAACGTGTGGAATGAAGTTCAACAAGAGGAGCACGCAAATGAAGATCTCACGTCGCCTAACTATGGCAGCCGCCGCTGTTGTTTCTGTGGGGGCTGTCGTTGCCGGTAGCCCCGTGACCTACTCGACGGCCGCAATCCCGAGAGTTTGTAACGAGCGCGCCGAAGGAGGTTCGGAGGTCGCCTACGGGCTTACCTTGGATCAGCGTGTGATTTGTTTCAAGGTGAACCGGCCCAGTGCGAACAAAACACTTCTGTCCGCCGGTTTGCTCAGTGCACCGGATTCTGCCCTGGTCGGCATCGATGTAAGACCCGCGAATGGAGCACTTTACGGTCTTGGCGATGGAGGTGGGATCTATCTCCTCGACCCATTGGCCGTACGACCCGAACTGAAGTCCAGGTTGAACGTCTCGTTGTCAGGACGATCCTTCGGGATGGATTTCAATCCCACGGTAGACCGGCTGCGTGTGGTGAGCGACACGGGACAAAATCTGCGGATCAACGTGGATACTGGGGTCGCAACGGTCGATACGGCATTGAATTTCACAGCAGGGGTAACCGCGTTAGGGATCGGCGGGGTTGCCTATACGAACAATGACAACGATGGTTCTACCGCAACTACGTTGTTCGACATCGATTCCGTGGCCGATCAACTGGTGACACAGAACCCACCGAACAACGGCACGCTTGTTCCGGTCGGTCGTTTGGGCAACGATACGAATGCTGCTGTGGCCTTTGATATTCGTTCAACGCTCAAAGATGGAAAGGCTGTTTCAAACGAAGGTTTTGTGGCTCTTGGGGGAGGGGGCAGCTTTTACAGGATCGATTTAGCTACGGGTGAACTCGCCTTTGTTGGGAACCTCGGGGTCAATCAACTCCTTGGCTTCTCATTTCCAACTGATTGATCGCGAACGCCCCGGCGAACCAATCGATTCCGACCGCCTCAAATGCGAATCCTTGGATAGTCCGATCTCTGCGGCGTCTACGTGGTCTGCCAATCCGCACCGAAGTGGCTTCCTGGGTGCGGATTGGTTCGTCGCAACGCCTCGTACCTGCGTTTTGATTCGTTGATGTTTCGGCCTCTTCACAAACCGCTTCGAAATTCGTACATTGATGTGCGGCCCCACAGCCTTTTGTGGGGTTTTCGCATGACAGGAGCCTTTATTGAACGCCATCGCCGCCCCGGATCGCCCGGGATTCCCGACTCGTAAACTCGAAGCATTCCTGGCTGACAACGCAGCCACCGGAGTAATTGAGACACCGTTCGTGGTAATCGACACCGATGTAGTAGCTGATCGCTACGACGCTCTCAAGGCTGCTCTACCCCAAGCCGATGTGTTCTATGCCGTAAAGGCGAACCCCGGTCCCGAGATTTTGCAGTTGGTTGCGGCACGTGGTGGCAAGTTTGATGTGGCATCCCCAGTAGAGGTCGATATGGCCTTCGCCGCTGGCGCCTCGGCTGAAGATATTTCTTTCGGCAACACCATCAAAAAACAGCGCGATATTGCCTATGCATACGCGAAAGGGATTCGTCTGTACGCATTCGATTCCGAGGGCGAGCTTGAGAAGCTGATCGCTGAAGCCCCCGGATCTACGGTGTTCTGCCGTGTTTTGTGCGATGGCACCGGAGCCGACTGGCCGCTCAATCGCAAGTTTGGGTGCGAGCCCGATGAAGCCCTGCGCCTCCTCCGTATTGCTGCGGCCGCTGGAATGCAAGTTGGCGTTTCATTCCATGTTGGCTCGCAACAACGCAATGTTGAAGCCTGGGACGACGCTCTCGCCGAAGTCGCTCCAATTGCCCGTGCGCTTATGAACGAAGGCGTTCGCCTGGCTGTCGTTAACATTGGTGGTGGCTTCCCCGGCGTCTACCAAGACGCCATGCCAACTGTCGACATTTACGGTGCAGCAATTCAACGTGCACTTATCACCCACATGACGCCAATCTTTGGTGAGGTGCTTCCGCAGATCATCGCTGAGCCCGGGCGCTACCTCGTGGCCGACGCTGGAGTGCTGCAAACCGAAGTAGTACTGGTTTCGAAGAAACACCCCCTCGAAGACCGTCGTTGGGTATACCTCGATTGCGGCAAATTCGGTGGTTTGGCCGAAACGATGGACGAGGCAATCCGCTATCGCCTTCGAACTCCGCACGATGACACGCCCGGGATGAAGCGCGGCAACGTCACCATCGCTGGACCGACGTGTGATTCCGCCGACGTGCTGTACGCCAAGAGCGATTACACCCTGCCCATGGCGCTGGCTCCGGGCGACCGGGTCGACATCATGTCAACCGGTGCCTACACCACCACCTACTCCGCGGTGGCCTTCAACGGCTTCGCCCCACTACGCCAGATCACCATATAGGGCGAGCTCATGTTCACCTGGAATCTCAAAGTGCCCCGGCCCCGGCCGGGGCACTCCCCGTTCCAGGGCAAGATTACGACGAAATGAAATTCGTAAGCTCTTCTACTGTGCCGGCAAAGGGTCGTTAACGCCCACCTGATTCCACACGGTCGGTGGACAGAATGCAAAAGGGCCCGCTGCGTGAAAACAGCGGGCCCCTATCAACCGACCGCACCAGATGCGGCCAGAGAATTACTTCTGGATTTCGATGGTTACTCGACGGCTCTTCGCCTGATCGCCAGCAGCCTGTTCTGTCGCGCCCTTGGCTGATGAGGCGAACTCGATGTTCGAGGCCTTGTCGCCCAAGCCACCCTTGAGGGCCTGCACTACTGCTGCAGCACGGGCCTCGGAGAGAGCTTGGTTCTTTGCGGCATCGCCACGGCTGTCTGCGTGACCAATCACGTTGACCTTGGTTCCGGCAGGAAGTTCCTGAAGGATACGTGAGGCGGCAACGATCTTGGCTTGGCCTTCACCGTTGATGGCAGCCGAAGCGGTGTCGAAGTAGACGGTGAGGTCTTCTGGGGTTGCGTCGCCTGCGGCGTTTACGACAGGTGCTGCATCGCCAGCGGTCAACGAGGCCAGGTCAAGATCTTTTGGAAGGATGACGGCATCGATAACGTGGATAACACCGTTGGATGCAGCAACGTCGGCGGTGACAATATTTGCGCCGTCGATGGTGACCTTGCCGGCATCGGCAACGAGAGCAGCCTTGGAGCCTTCAACGGTGGCAACTTCGCCCGTCTTGACGTCGGCAGCCAAAACCTTGCCGGCTACCACGTGGTAGGTGAGCACCTTGGCTAGTGCAGCCTTGTTCTCTGGGAGCAAAAGCTTGGCGAGAACGGCAGGATCAACCTTGGCGAATGCCTCGTCGGTTGGGGCGAACACGGTGAATGGGCCGGGGCCCTTCAGGGTGTCAACCAAACCAGCAGCTTCTACGGCCTTTACCAGCGTGCCGAATGAGCCGTTGGCGGCAGCAACCGCAACGATGTCAACAGCTGCAGCACCGGCGTCTGGAGCGGCTGCAGCGGCACCGTCGGCAACGAGCTTGGTGAGATCAACCGAAGCAGGAACCATGACGGCGTCAATAGCGTGAACAACACCGTTGCCAGCTGCGACGTCTGCAGTGATGACGTTGGCTCCGTTCACCGAAATCTTTCCGTCGGCTGAGGTGAAGTTGAGGTCGGTGCCTTCGAGGCTCTTCACTGGGCCGGTAACAATGTCAGTGGACATAACTTTGCCGGAGATGACGTGGAAGCTGAGAATCTTGGCCAAAACGTCTTTGTTTGCCGGAAGCAGCAGCTTGTCCAGAATTCCTGCAGGAAGGTTGTTGAACGCTGCATCGGTTGGGGCCAGAACGGTAAATGGTCCAGCGCCCTTGAGTGTGTCGGTGAGGCCAGCGGCGCCAATAGCTGCGGACAACTTGGAGAACTGCGAATCACCAAAGGCCACGTCGACGACGCTTGCTGCGCTAGGAGCTGCAACGGCGGTGGTGTCCGCAGCAACAGACTCTGCTGCGACAGTTTCGGCGGCTGCAGAGTCGGCGGCAACGGATTGCGCTACAGAGTCCGCGGGTACCGTCTTGTCGTCATCTTTGTTGCACTTTGTGAGACCAAAGCCGAGAAGAACCGCTCCGAGGATGGCAGCAGGAATCAACCACATCGCCCCCTTCTTCTTGCGGTCGTTGTTTGCCGAAACGGCTGCTCCCTTTAGTGCGCCGGCGCCACCTTTCACGGCTCCGCTTGCGGCCCCAACGCCACCCTTTAGCGCTCCGGTTGCTGCGCCTGCGATGCCTGCGGCTCCAGCTACTGCGCCTGCGCCCAGACCACTGAAGAGGTCAACGCCAGGAAGTTTCAATCCGCCAAGGACAGACTTCACGTGGCCAAGATCGCCAGCTTCGATTTTCTTGCCGAGGGTTTCGTAGCCGTCGCCAGGAAGGTGATTCTTCAACCAGGCGAATTTGCCGCTCTTGAACGAGTCGCGAAACCAAGCGATGTCATTGGACTTAAGGCGGTCGAGCAGGTGGCGAAGTTCGCCGATTGGAGGTAGTTCCATAGTGATCCTTTATAGATGTTCGGGGGAATTACAGGACAGTATGCAGTATCTGAGGGACAAACTGAACGTTCCGTCAGTTTGTTTACCTCAAATTAGTTTTCATTGTCATGACATCGGACACCTTGAGACGCTTAAGCGTGAATCATGCCCAAGTTTCAGTGGTTGCCTATCAGCGCTTCGGTTTGTTGTTGCATGCTCAACCACTGTTTCGCAGGCCGGTAGCGATGCCGTTCAAGGTCAGTTGAATACCGCGGGTTACTCGCTCTTCAACGTCGCCGGAGCGGAATCGTTTGAGCAGTGAAACCTGAAGAACATGGAGCGGATCAAGGTAGGCAAAACGGTTTGCGATGGAACGAGACAGGCTCGGGTTGTCTGCCAGCAGATCGTTGGAGCCGGTTATCACGCCATGCCAGTGAATGGCTTGGGCGTGCTCGGCAGCAATCCGACCGAAGACGGTTTCTCGAAGACTTTCGTCGGGGACCAGGGTTGCGTAGTGGGCGGCGATACTGAGATCGGTTTTGGCGAGCACCATGCCCATGTTGGAGAGCGTTGTTTGCATGAACGGTTCGGTGGCATGCAGTGCTTGCAGTTCGGCGATGCGATCGTCGCGACCATCTGTATACGTAGCAAATGCCGTTCCGGCTCCATACCAACCGGGGATCATCAATCGACATTGGCTCCAGCCGAAAACCCAGGGGATGGCGCGAAGGTCGGCGATCCGGTTGGAGTTTGATCTCGATGCCGGGCGTGACCCAACGTTGAGCATGGCAATTTCGGGCATGGGAGTAATGGAGCGAAAGAGGTCGGTGAATCCTTCGGTTCCGTAGACGAGCTGCTGATAAGTACTCAACGCAGACTGGCTCAGAATTTCAAGGACACTCCACCAAGGCTGCTTGCCGAGCTTCCTTGTTGCCGTTGCTGATTGTGCCGTGATGATTGCTTTTGCTGTTGAGGGGTTTGTTTGCGTTTTGCCGTCTGAACTCAGAGTTGCCGATGTGATTGGCGAAGTCCCCGGTGAAGCATTCGCCGAACTGGGTGACCCACTTGCGGAGGGCTTTGGAGTGGAAGCCAGCAGGGTGGCGGCAACGAGGGTTTCCAGGTTTCGGCGGGCAGACCCAACTTGGCTGAATTTGGCAGCGACCACTTCGCCCTGTTCCGTGATGCGTATGGCCCCATCGACACTTCCCGGGGGTTGGGCCAGGATGGCATCAAAGCTTGGTCCGCCGCCACGTCCTACGGTGCCGCCTCGGCCGTGGAACAACCGTAAGCGTACATTGTGTTTTGCCGCGACGTCAACCAAGGCAGATTGCGCAGCATAGAGCGCCCAGTTGGCGGTGAGATAGCCGCCGTCCTTGTTGGAGTCGGAGTAGCCGACCATAACTTCTTGGGCATTGCCACGTATACGTACTAACGAACGGTAGATGGGGTGAGTGAGCAGCGCATCAAGCGTGGCTGCTGCTCGGTCGAGGTCGTCGATCGTTTCGAAGAGCGGGACGACATCGAGGCTGAGTTGCGCTGGGCTCTCACCTACGGTCGGTACATAAAGACCTGTTTCTTTGCCGAGGAGGAGCACTTCCAAAACGTCGCTGACCGATTCGGCTTTGGAGATCACGTAGTGCGCAATGATGGCGGCGCCAGAGCGTTGTTGTGCCGAGTACGCGGCCCGGATGACACTGAGCTCGGCTTCGCTGGCGGGCGAAAGTACCAGTTGGCGATTACGGAGGGGCCGGGCATTCGCCGCCTCGGCGGTGAGGACCGCTATTCGGGCGGCTTCGTCGAGTTCTCGGTAGTTATCGCAAACGCCACCAACCTTGAGCAACTCGGCCACCACAACTTCGTGAATGGCCGAGTTTTGTCGCATATCCAACCCGCACAGGTGTGCCCCAAAAATCTCAATGGCACGACGCAGTGGAATAACCCGTTTGGTGGCGAGAGCCTTGGAACCGTGGAACATTAGGGAGCTAGCGATGATGTCAAGGTCGGCCAACAGCTCACCTAAGTGTGCATAGGGCTCGAGTTGTACCGCAGGCTCCGACCCTTCGACCGTTCCCAGCGCGTTCATGGCATACGCGTGAAGACGAGCGTGCATGCCGCGAAGTGCTCGTCGGTAGGGTTCGTCGGCCCGAAAGGGAGAATCGTCGGCTGAAGCATCGGCCAACGCGGAGAGCTCAGGTGTGGTTTCAACCAAACGCGATGAGAGTGAGAGGTCTACCGAAAGTTGCAAAAGCGACGCGAGGTGATGGTTAAGCGCCGTTGCTGCCTGGCGTTTGGTCGCCGCCTCTAGCACTTCCGCGGTTACGAAGGGGTTACCGTCACGGTCCCCGCCAATCCACGAACCAACCTGTACCGATCGGTGCACCGTCACGGGATCCGAACTCGGCCACAGGGCGTTGATGGCGTTTTCCAAATCGGTATGCAGCGCCGGTACTGCCTCGAACAATGATGCTTCGTAGTAACGCAGTGATTCGTTGATTTCGTCGGCTACGCGAAGCTTGGAGAGTCGAAGGATAGCGGTTTGCCACAGCGACAAGATCTGTACACGGAGTTCTTGAATTGCTGGGTCTTCATTTTCGGGTTCTCCAGGCCAGCGATCAACCAGTGCCTCGGCGACGCGAGCTAGGCCTTCAAGAACGGTGCGACGTCGAACTTCGGTTGGGTGCGCCGTGAGGACCGGGGTGACGGAGAGCCGATCAATCTGTGTACGTATGGTTTCGAGGTCGACATTGGCATCGTGCAACTCCTTCAGTGCCGCATTCACACTGGCGGGCTGTGCGTGACCAAGACGACGGTGAAACAACCGACGCTGCTCGTGATGGACATCTTCCGCGGTATTGGCCAGAAGCGAAAACCATCCAAAGGCCCGGATGACGTGAAGGGCGTCGTCGGTATCGATCTTTCCGAGGCTTTCCGCCAGTTCAGCCACTGGACTCGTGCCGTTTCGCCTTGCCCCCACGCTTGCCCTACGAGCCGTTTCTACGTGATCGAAAACTTGCAGCCCAGCTTGTTCGGCAATCACGTCACCAAGGAGCCGCCCCAGTAGCCGAACGTCCCCTTCTGCGGCAGTATCCGCCCGATCAATCGCTGCAGCAGAACCCGAATCAATAGACACGTGCAAACCCTAGTTGGTCCGTCACTCGGACGTTGGTGGCCGTGGCATAACGTGATCACATGGCAGAAGAACTCGTCCCCATCTTTCGTGCAACCGACGGCCTTGCCTTAGTCACTTGGTATGCGCGAATAGGATTTGAACTGATCGGTGAACATTCAGTTGTCAAAGAACAGACAAATATTTGAATGTGCTCGGTATTGGGTTAGGCGGCGTTTGCGTAGGTTCCGTGTTGTCGTTTTTGGTGTGCGTCTTGGGCGTGTTGGTGGTCGTGGTGGTACCAACACCTGAGTTCGCCGTTGTCGACGGAATGTCTTCCTCGGTCGACTCGGTGGTGTTTGTGGTGGATTTCGCAAGCCCGAGGCGGGGCTTCGCATCCTTCGTGAACGCAGTGTTTGTCTCGGGCGATGACGGCTCTGCTCATGGCGACGGTGAATCCCGAGCCTTGCGTGCCGACGTCGAGTGGTTGTGAGCGTGGATCGGTGACGATTCGGGTGATCCCTGCATCGCAACACATTTGTCGGGCTGCTTCACCGGTGATGTATTGGCCGTTCTCGAGCCGGGATGGTCGGTTGGCGCGTCCCTCGAGTTTGGCGAGATCAATGATCACCGAAACGTGAGGTTTTGATCCCCGGACGGTTGAAGCATTGTTGAGGTGTTCGATGAAGAATCGGCAGATGGCAGCGAGGCCTTCAGCTCGACGTTCGTCATAGGGAATGTCTTTCGGTAGGCCAAGTTTTTTGATGGCCATGTCCAAGGCAATCTCGACGGTGTTCAATCGAACAGGTTCAAGTGAGGCACTAAGAGTTCCGCCCGAATCATTCCGTGAAATGGTCAACGAGTTCTTGACCTTGGGTGGTTCCTGGCCATGTTCGGCACGAAAATCTTCAACTCGACGGTGCAGCTTCGATGTTGATTCGGTCTTGCCTGCTTCGATAAGCGCACGTTGCTCTTCATCAGTGGCACCTTCAGCTCGCAGAATTTCAGCGGCTTTGGATCGGGTGAGATCTCCGCTGCCGAATGCATCAGAAAGTGCTGGTAGCGCGTTAATCTCCTTAGCCAAATCCACATCGCGCCTTGTACTCCCGCGACGTTCGCCCGATTTAGCAGCCACCGCATCCGCAGCCGTTCGAAACCCAAGACTGTTGGCATAATCGTTCACTTCAATTTCAGCGAGAACGCCTAAGTACACCGCTTCGGTCATCGACTTCATGCGGATAGCGAGATCGAGTGCTGCGCCCAAATCAATAGCTTCGAGACGGGTGGTGTCCACCTGCCCTAAACGCGCAATCACTTCTCTGAGCTGCTCGATCATGT
>JAYTWN010000181.1:0-3498 GCA_043743435.1 Acidimicrobiia bacterium | reverse complement strand
GTTGTCATCATTAGAAGAACAACAGCAACTCGCCCCGGCACCTGAGAATCTGGCAGCTATCGCCGCGTCAGTATGTCAGCGGCTGCAAAGTCAGTACGATTCTAAAGATATCCGTCTCGTTCAGAATTTCGGTAGTGATCCTGCGGTGTTCTGCGATAGGGCGCGTCTTGAGCAAGTCATCACGAACCTTCTCGGTAATGCGTTGACCTACACGCCTGCCGGTGGGGTGGTCACGATTACTGCCGAATCAGACAACCGTATGCGCACAGCCAAACTTGTCGTGCATGACACCGGAATTGGAATCAAACCTGATGACCTGGCACACGTGTTCGAACGGTTCTACCGAGTCAGCGGCATCGAGCGACCACCTGGCGGAAGCGGTATCGGGCTCGCGATCGCGAACGCGCTTGTCGTGCAACACGGTGGGACGTTGACCGCAACATCTCCAGGAAAACAACGAGGCGCAACGTTCACGATGCTCCTTCCACTTGCTGGGGCAAGCTTCACGGAAACTTCATCTCAATCCACTGATCACTCAACGAACAAAATGTTGGATAAAGCCTAGAAGTGATCGTGGCAAACCTTGCAACGGGCTTCATTCAGGAGAATCATGCGTTTCCCACGATCCGCCCGTTTTGCACTTCCAGCCGCTGTCATTATCGCCGTTACCCTCGCTGGTTGCGGTTCGTCGTCAGGAACGAAATCAACGGCGACGGAAACGGTCCCAACTGTTGCTGAGACATCACCGATTGCTGAAACAACGCCGGTTGCGGCATCGGTCGCTGTCGATGCGGCATTTAACGACAGCGACGTGACGTTTGCTCAAGGAATGATCCCGCACCATCAACAAGCCGTCGAAATGGCAGACATCGCACTTGACCCGGCACGCGAGGCCGGCCCTGCCGTGATTGATCTTGCTAACCGGATCAAAGGAGCGCAAGGCCCGGAGATATCCCTTATGACCTCATGGTTAACCGCATGGAACCAACCCGTCGTGGCCGGCATGAAACCTGGAGAAACCATGCCGCCGGGAGCAACAATGCCACCAGCGGAGGACATGGGAGCTATGGATGGAATGATGTCGGCCTCTGACATGACTGCACTGACGGAAGCAAGCGGACTGGCGTTCGACAATATGTGGCTCTCCATGATGGTGAAGCATCATGACGGCGCCATCACCATGAGCAAAACCGTTCAAACCGACGGACAAAGTGCTGACGTCAAAACACTTGCCGGAAAAATCACGACCGCCCAGAAAGCAGAAATTGACGAAATGAACAAACTCGCCGCTGGATAGGACCTTTGAGATTCCTAGAGCGCAGCCAACGTACTTAGGCTGGGGTTGATGTGTAACAGCATACGCCTACGATTTGAAGTGCCCTCTCATCTGGACGAAAGTGGTGCGGTGTTACTTGTTCGCGTCGTTGAAGCCGATGTCCATAGTCGTCCAAGCCAGGGTGGCGCATTTGATTCGGGTGGGGAACTTCACCACGCCTTGAAGGGCTTCAAGGTCGCCAAGTTTTACCGGAGCTGCATCAGCCTCATGATGGTGACCGGCGTGGTCATGGTCTTCGCCCGCATCGGATCCATCGTGTCCGGTTTCGCGGATATTCATCATGGACTTGAAGGTCCGGATCAAGGCCCGGGCTTCGCCAACGGTTTTGCCTTTAACAGCGGAGGACATCATCGACGCCGACGACTGGCTAATGGAGCAACCGACACCGCCGATTTTGATGTCAGAAACGGTAGCGGTGTCGCCCTGGCCGTCGAGTAGTAAGTACACAGATATTTCGTCGCCGCAGGATGGGTTGACGCCGTCGGTCTTGGAAGCTGGCGCTTCGAGCACACCTTTGTTCCGCGGGTTGCGGTAATGGTCGAGGATGATTTCGCGGTAGAGGTCTTCAAGTCCGGCCATGGCGATGTTCCTTTGCGTTGTTCTGAACTGGTAAATCGTAATGAAGAAGCGGTGGGGCGGGGTTCTGAGATGGAGCGGGGGTTTGGTGAAGCGGGGCTTCTGGTGAAGCGATGCAACGAACTAGCTAACCGAACAGATCGCTGGCAGATTCCAGAGCGTTGGCGAGAGCGTCTACGTCCGCTTCGTCGTTATAGAGGTAGAACGAGGCGCGGGCGGTGGCACCGGCGTTTAGAACACGCATGAGCGGCTTCGCGCAGTGGTGTCCAGCTCGTATGCACACATTGTGTTGATCCAGTACCTGGCTGATGTCATGTGGATGAATACCACGGAAAGCAAACGACAACGTGGCGCCACGAAGCTCAACGTTGGTTGGACCGTAGATGGTGATGTCATCGCCAAAGCGGGCGTTGAGCGTATCGAGGGCGTACTGGGTAAGGGCTATTTCGTGCTGCCGAATATTTGCCATACCAATCGTGCTCAGGTAGTCGATCGCTGCACCTAAACCAACGGCTTCGGCAATGGGCGGTGTCCCGGCTTCAAACTTGAGCGGTACTTCGGCGCAGGTGAACCCGTCGAGGCGAACGTCGGTAATCATGTTGCCGCCACCTTGGAAGGGGGGCATAGCTTCGAGCAGTTCTGGCTTTCCCCACAGAATGCCTAAGCCAGTTGGTCCAAGGAGTTTGTGTGATGAGAAGGCAAACAGATCTGCGCCCAGCGCTTGCACATCAGTAGGACCATGAGGAACCGATTGGCATCCGTCGACAATGGCAATAGCGCCGGCGGCGTGAGCGGCATCGCAAAGTAAGCGTACGGGGTTAATCGTTCCCAGTACGTTGGACATCGCAGTGAAGGACAAGGCTTTCGCCCCGATCAAGAGCTCGTTGAGATTGGTGAGATCAAGTTGTCCATCGCCCGTCAGCCCAATCCAACGAATTTCGAAGTGAAGTTCCGCGGCGAGCATCTGCCACGGCACGATGTTTGCGTGGTGTTCCATGTGGGTGAGCACAATGGCGTCGCCGGGGCCGAGGTTGGCTTTGCCCCACGTGAAGGCCACCAGGTTGAGGCTCTCCGTAGCGTTCTTGGTGAAAATTACCGATTCGGCGCTTGGCGCGTTGATGAAGCGGGCGACTTTGGCTCGGGCGCCTTCGAAGTAGTCGTTGGCTTCGGCGGCCATACGGTAGGAAGACCGGTTCACGGGGGAGTAGTGGTTGCCCAGAAAATCCGCCATGGCGTCGATAACCACTTGAGGCTTTTGAGCGGAGTTCGCGGAATCGAGATAGACCACGCGGTTGCCGTCGATGCGTCGCTCAAAGAAGGGAAAGTCGTTCTTGAGTGCGGCAAAATCTACGCCACCAATCAGCCCTGGCTTGGTGACAGCGTGGACCCGGGACAAATCCTGAAGAGTCATGACTATGCGGCCTTCCATGCGTCGTAACCATCGGCCTCGAGGCGGTGAACCAATTCCATGCCACCGGATTCCACGATGCGGCCGTCAATCATGATGTGTACGTGATCGGGTTCGATGAGCTCCAACAACCGCTGATAGTGAGTGATCATAAGTACACCTAGTTGTGGTCGGCTTT
>JAYTWN010000180.1:0-3444 GCA_043743435.1 Acidimicrobiia bacterium | reverse complement strand
CGAGCAGGTGAGGTTGAGCATGTCGAGCGCACCGCGTCCCCATACCTCCCCGTCGATGAGCTCGCCACCAAAGGGATCGCGCAGCCAGCCAGCGGGGTTCGCGGGCACCACGTCGGTATGACCGAGCAAACACAACGTCGGCGCGTTTGGGTCGGTTCCTTGAATCTCGGTGATGAGCGACCGGCGGCCCGGAGCTGGTTCCACGCGCTGAAAGTCGAGCCCGCATCCTTCGAGGTACGACTCGATCACATCACTGGTGCGGACCTCCCCGCCCGACTCAACCGCGCCCGTGTTGACACACTGATTGCGAATAGTCGTCTGCAGCAACTCAACGGTCTCATGTTGACGGGTCTGCTGTTCACGCACATCTACGGCCATGAATCCACGTTAGGGCCTACTGGTTGCCCGAACGACGGTTTAAAGGCCCCATGGCGGACAACGAAGGTCGACTGTTTGTGAGGAAGTTCTTGCTTGGAGTCAGACGAGCATGAACCGGTTGGTTCGATGAGGCTGCTTGATCAGGCCTTCCAGCTGGTGCCGTCGGGGTAGTGGTATTCGACCTGGTCAAAGGAGGCGGTTGCGAAACAGTAGAAAAGTTGCGCAACGTCGTTCCCGACATTGGCTATTTGGTGCCAGGCGCTGCCGGGAATGAAGACGGTGTCACCGGCATTGACCGTGAACAACTCGTCGTTCACACGAACGGCACACGTCCCGGCGATGAAGTGGTAAACCTCGGCTTGCGCGTGATGGTGACGGGGTAATTCGCCATTGACCTGCAGATAGCAAACGCCGCTGCTCAGCTCGGTGCTCGGAGTTCGGTCGGCGCTGGTCAAAGTTCTCCACGACACGCCAGGCGCTTTGTCCGCTTCCCAGGTCTCCAGTGGCGAGACGTTGGATCGAGCGACAAAGGGACGAACTTGCGGCGAACTCATACCCCGATTTTGTCAGAAGAATTCACCGCGGCGATCGAAACATTCGAAGGGCAAACTCGTACGAGGCGGTGAACACACCGCTTGCCGGGACCGTGGGTTTACTCGACCGCCCGAACCTCCCGGGCTGGCGTTGGAGCATGCAACGGATAGTCAAGAAAGCCCAAGATGACAGCGCTGGTGAAGTGCGAACACCTCGGGCTCCAAAGGTGCTTATTGGTTCGAATCTTCGATTGACCACTCCGACCAGTAGGTGCGGGCATTGCGTGACGGAAGTTTTGCTAGTGACCGGAGGTGTTCCGAGGACGATGGGGTAGAGCAGGTGAGGACGAAGTCGTCAACGGCCAAGCTTCCTTCGGATCGAACGTTGGCCGATTGCACGTCGGTACCGATATCGGAAAGGAACTGTGTGATCTCGGCCAGCAGACCTGGTGAATCAACGGCAGTGAATCGCACCGCTAGTCGTCCGAAGGTGAGATGTTCGAGAAGCTCAAGTTCCCATCCGGCAGGCAGCGGCCGAAGCATATTCGTGTGGTCGTTTCCGTGCTGTGCCAGCAATGCTGCTCGGAGGTTGAGCGTCACCGTTGGCCAGTCGGGTTCTCCGCTCAGGGGCAGCACCACGGGATTGACCTTGAAGCGTTGCAGGGCGACCAAACGATCCGTCCAACTGGCAATCCGTGCACCGATAACGCTCAGACCGCTCTCGGAGAGAATGCGACACGAAGTGGCCAACACACCGCTGCGATCTGTCGTCACCACCGAAAGCTCCCACGACGGCCCAACCTCTCGAACCCGCACTCGCATGGCAGCTGTATCGAGTTCAGGTGTAACGAGAACCAGATCCTCAAGGAGGTCCGCCTCACTTGCGCCGTCGAGCCAGCCAATCGGTGCGGAATCCAAGAAGCCCATGACGACCTCTCGATGCAATCCGCGATCCTTTGCAGCGTCAAGAAACGAGATGGGGATTCGACCGAATGACACCGTGCTTTCCATCAATGAATTCTGTTCGATCATTGTTTCGGGAGCATCTCAGCGCTGTAGCAAACCCGTTGCAACTTAGGCGCTGGCAGCACTTCAGAGGTAGTCCGGTAGGTCCACGACGAAGGTTGTGTGACGAGGTGCCGCTTTTAGACTGCAGAAAATGGAATGCGAGGCACTGTCTTAGTTGCTGGTTGAAAGGTCGAAGTGAAAGCACAGTGGTCGAACGATGACCATGATTGGAAACGAACACAGCCTCCTTGGAGCCCTCAGCATCACAAGCAATCGTCGACGAGCCGGTAGCAGTGATCAGAGCCTGGCTTAGCGCAACTCGTTAGTTAATCGACGGAAGCACGAGGAGCGCAGAATCAGGGTCCTCAATGAACCCGGCGATGATTTCCGCATTTGCGGTTAGGAGATCTGCAGCCAACTTCGTCGGTGAGTTACCGATCCGAAGCCAAATGGTCTTTGGTGGTTGCCCGTGGAGGAAAGACAGTTGACGGAAATCCGAATCTTTTGAAACAACTACATAGCCGTTGACTTTTGCGAACTTCCAGACGACCTCATCATCCGAGGTGTCGAGCTGTTCGAACACGACGTGAGTTGAATCTGGGAATATTGCCGAAAGTCGAGCCGACAGGCGTCGGGAAAGATTTTGGTCGAAGAGAAGTTTCACGCGGATGTAGCGAGGCGACGCTCGCGATTTGCCGCAAATTGAAGAGCTGCCCTGATGTGTTTCGCCGTCAATTCCGGGAAGTCTGCGACGATCTCATCCGAGGACATTCCTCCTGCGAGATATTCCAGAACGTCATAAACGCTGATTCTTGTTCCAACGAAACAGGGCTTGCCGCTCCGCACGCCTGCGCGCACTTCAATCAGATCAAGTTCTTCCATATCATGAGGTTACCCGCCGTCTTAGGTTGTCGTCGAACAGAAAAGATCTTCCTGTTCGCCGTGCTGAAGCGTCATCCGGGAACAACGATGTTCCCACTTCGACGAGATCCCCTGACGCGAGTCGATTCTATTCTCCGTGCCAGACTGACGGCGTGGAAGGTTTTGCGAATCCGCCAAGCTTCCATCCAGGCTACCGTCGTCGTGCGGGTCAGCGGGTTGTGAAGGTTTCGAATCGCCGGAACATCATTTTTTAGCGTAACGAATGCTCAGCATTGCGCCCTCCAGAATGCGCAGTATCACCACTCCGGCATGATTGACTATGGCGCTTCGGAGTAGATGGGCAAAACTTTTGCCGATGATAGGCATCGTGACAGCGCTGTTCGGCCTATTCGTGGGACGTGGCGTTGCGAGTAGCACCAAGATTCCTGCGTGCACAGCGAAACAACTTCGAACGGTCGCCTACGGAACTGGGCTTGCTACGGGCACCGAATACTTCGCAGTTGCCATCACCAACAAGAGCAAAACCCGCTGTCGCGTCGGTTCCCAGATCACCCTTTTGCGCAAGGAGGGCCGAACTACGACGAAACTTGCTGCGGGGATTCGGACCGCATTTCCGCCGTCGTCGAAGCTTGTCACCGTACTT
>JAYTWN010000179.1:0-9417 GCA_043743435.1 Acidimicrobiia bacterium | reverse complement strand
GCTTCATCCTGAGGAGGCGGCCGAACTTTGGGACTTCGTAACTCACGCCACGGCTGCGTTGGGTGTCGCCTATTCGCCCGAAGGGATCAATATAGGTGCCAACCTAGGACGCTCGGCCGGTGCGGGAGTTCCTGGTCATTTGCATGTGCACCTAGTACCCCGCTGGAATGGGGACACTAACTTTATGACGACGATTGCTGAGACTCGCGTTGTACCCGAAAGTCTTCCTTCCACGTGGCGAAAACTTCACGACGCCTGGTAACGCAGCTTCGCCGACCCGCTACCAGAAAGTGCTCGGGAGGGTTCACCAGTGTTGGTGGCTTGTGAATGTCGCAAGTTTGGCTCGGTTTGAATTGATGATTTGTGTTCGTTCCGGGCGTCGGTCTCCGATGAACCGTTGCCAAAGAGTCTTGACCTATCCCAGGCGGGTGCTGTTCCATCATTTGTAGCTGGTAACTGCTGTAAATCAATCGGCCAGGTTGGCGGCGTCTAACTCTTCGATGGCCTGGTCGGCCCAAACGGTCATTCGGTTCAGAGTGAGGGCACCGAACGACGTGACCATGGCGACGTCGAGAGCATCGCGTCCTCGTCCGATCAGTACCCGACCGATTCGTCGGTCATTGTTGCGGGGGTCGAATGTCCACCACCGTCCTTCGAGGAAGACCTCGATCCAGGCGCAGAAATCCATCACATCGTGCGAAGGCGGGCAATTGATATTTGGAAGGTAACCAAAGGCGTAACGCGCGGGGATTGTCAAGGCTCGACAGAAAGAGATTGCTAAGTGCGCATAGTCGCGACAGACACCCTGACGTGAAAAGAGGACGTTCGACGCTGTCTTGAACGGATGCGTGTTGGCATAGTCGAAGGCGACCTCGCTGTGTACCCAGTCAACAATTGCCTGAACGCGTGACCATCCGGGTTCTAGAGCCCCGAAAAGCTCGAACGCCGGAGTGGCGAGTTCATCGGACGGGCAAAACCGGCTCGGCAAGGTGTACAACAACACGTCGTCGGGAAGGTCAGCCGCTCGAAATTCGGTGGCTGACTCGCAGGAGTCATCGATCACCGGCAAAACTTCCAACCAAGCATCGTATCTAATGGTGGATATTCCTGCTTCGAGCGTGATTCTGCGACAGCGATTGCCGTAAGTATCGACGTATGCGACCGACCCGATACTCATCGTTTCGTTCCACAATTCGCGTAGTAGCGACTGATTGACTGCTGGTCTCACTTCAACCTGCAGCACCGTGTGCACATCCCAGGGCGCCGTTTGAATGAACTCGCAGCCGACATGAATTCGCATGAGAGCGCAATGCTAGGTGCACTTCGCGACTTTGAGATTCGGAGCGTCGACGTTTCGTGAAGTCGTCTCTCGATGGTCGGCGTCCCAGTGCGTCTGCCTACACGCTCGATTTTTGAGCAATCAGAGAAGGCTTTCGAGTACCCATCGGTATGTGCGATTGATCGAACTACTTGGTGGTTGGGCGAAGTGTGATGTGCGAGGAGCGGCAGCTACGATCTCCATGTGACTTCAATGCGCTCGCCAGCGCCTTCTACGCCTGAGATAGCCAATTTGTTGGTTACCACGCCTGTTATTCATGACCCTGAAACCCTCCGGAAACGAGTGTTGGTCTAGAAATGGGCATGTTCCGAACCAGCACGCAGCCTGAGCGGGTTGATTCCCACACACCGGTGGATTGGAGAGACTACCGAAGTCCCGACTGTTGGGATGAAATGGTTAATGAGGGGAAGCCGCGTGCGGCGGCAGCGGGGATTGCGGACTATTTGGCATCCCTCAGCATCGAAGAACTCGAAGTGCGACAACGCGCCGCCGATCTTGCCATTGAGGCGATGGGAATCACCTTCACGGTGTATTCTGAGGCGGGTAATATTGACCGCTCCTGGCCGTTCGACGTAGTGCCGAGGGTGATCTCCACAGCTGAGTGGACGCAAATTTCTGCGGGACTCCTTCAGCGCCTCACGGCTCTAAATATGTTCATCAACGACCTCTATGGCGAACAACGAGTTGTTGTCGATGGTGTTTTTCCAGCAAGTCTCCTCTGTGATTCCGCAAATTTCAGAACTCAATGCATTGGTGCTAGGCCGAAGTTTGGGGTGTGGGCCCATATTTGTGGCTCCGATCTCGTGCGCGATAGCAGCGGCGTGATGTACGTGTTGGAGGACAACCTTCGCGTCCCCTCGGGGGTGTCGTACATGCTCGAAAATCGCCAGGTCTCCAAAAGAGTATTTGCTGATCTCTTTCGACATCACGATATTCACCCGGTGGATGAGTACCCTTCTCGGCTTTTTGAGTTGCTGGTCTCCCTAGCTCCCGAAGGTGTTGATTTTCCAACGATTGTTGTGCTCACTCCAGGTGTGTTTAATTCGGCTTATTTCGAACATGCGTTTCTTGCCGAACGGATGGGGGTGCACCTTGTGGAAGGCAGTGACTTGATGGTGGGTGACGACGACGTTGTCTACATGCACACCATTAATGGACTGGTCCGAGTCGACGTCATGTATCGGCGTGTCGATGATCTGTTTCTCGACCCAGAAGTTTTCAACCCCGATTCAACAGTGGGTGTTCCTGGTCTTATGCGCGCATGGAAAGCCGAGACTATTGCGATTGCCAACGCCCCCGGTGCGGGGGTCGCTGATGACAAGGTCGTCTATTCATTTGTACCTGCGCTTATTAAATACTATTTGGGTGAAGAGCCTTTGATCGACAATGTGCCCACCTACCTTTGCCTCGATCCTGATCAGCGAGCGCATGTTTTGGCGAATCTGGCAGACTTTGTGGTCAAACCGGCCAACGAGTCGGGTGGATACGGCGTATTCGTTGGATCCAAGGCAGCGCCTGAGGATTTCGTCAAAGTTCGCGAGCAAGTGGAAAAAGATCCCCGTAACTGGATTGCCCAGCCAATCATTTGCCTGTCCACTGCGCCCACGCTTATCGACGGTCGGTTGGTTCCGAGGCACCTGGATTTGCGTCCGTTCATTCTGTCGGGCGAAAAATCCTACGTGACCCAAGGCGGTCTTACTCGTGTCGCGCTACGAGAGGGTTCGCTTGTGGTCAACAGTTCGCAAGGCGGCGGCAGCAAAGACACTTGGATAGTGTCCGAACTATGAGAGTCATAATGGACCGCCCGTTTTGCGTTCTGAGCGCGACAAACCAACCTCGATCGACACCAACGAGACCATCCAACCTGATAAAAACCGCCCCTAGCAAAACCGGATCGATCAACACGACCCGACAAATACCACTTGACCCGACAGAATTTGCAAGGAGTGAGCATGTTGTTGTCACGCGTCGCTGAGTCTGTTTATTGGGCCGGCCGCTATCTGGAGCGGGCGGAGTCTACAGCTCGATTAATAAAGGTACATACGGAGTTGTTTCTCGACCTTCCCAAATCAGTTGATGTTGGATGGGTTCCGTTGCTTGCCGTAACTGGCTCGGGTGGCGTCTTTCAAGAACGGTTTGGGGCCGATCCGTCCCAGGCGACCGAAGAAGAAGTCGTGCGATTTTTGGCTAGTGATCCCACGTCACCGGCGTCGGTGTTGTCGTCGCTGTCGAGCGCTCGTGAGAACTTCCGAACCACTCGCGCAGTAATCCCAACGTCGTCGTGGACTGAACTCAACGGTTTGTTTCTCTGGGTAAGCGAGATGCGCTCGCTCGCTACGGATCGCCGAACCCGCCTTGCTTGGATGGAGCACGTCATTCGAAGCTGCCACGTATTACGTGGCGTACTCGAAAGTACGATGAGCCACGACGCCGCATACGCATTTTTGCAGATTGGCCGTTCACTCGAATGCGCAGACATGACTACGCGCGTGCTCGATGTTCAGGCGAGTGTTTTGGTGAAGGCCCACGATTCCTACACATCAGTCAATGATTCATCGGTGAGCGAGCAATCGACTTACTCGGATATCACCTGGATGAGTGTTCTCAAGTCGCTAAGTGCGCATCAGATGTACCGACGAACGGTGCGCAAGGGTGTTTCGGGGCCAGATGCGTTGCATTTCCTACTATGTGACACGCATTTCCCGCGGTCGGTTGATCACTCGCTTGTTCGAATTTCTCGGGCTTTGATCGAACTCCCTCGATTCGATGCTTCGATGGCCCGTTGCGCTGAGGTACAAGAGTTAATCGTCAGCGCCGAAGTGGCGGAGATGACTGCAAGCGACCTACACGAGTACGTTGACCAGTTGCAACTTGGAATCGCACGGATCCACGACTCCGTCACTGATTCTTACTTTGTACGTGTGCCTACCAATGCTCGGTCTAATGAGCAGGTCATGCTCACATCCGCTTCGTAAGGTGGAACCAACACGATGATCAATTCATTTTTATGAGTATCCACGTCGGAATTACTCATCGGACCACTTACAAGTTTGATCGCCTGATTGGCGTGTCTCCGCACGTCGTCCGTCTGCGTCCGGCCCCGCACTGTCGAACACCGATTCTGGCGTATTCATTGACAATTGAGCCCGATGACCATTTCATCAACTGGCAGCAAGACCCATTTGGCAACTACCTCGCCCGAGTCGTTTTTCCTGAAAGGACTCGCACGCTCACGTTCACGGTTGACATTGTTGCAGATATGGCCGTCGTTAATCCGTTTGACTTCTTCATCGACGAGTCGGCGCAAACCTTTCCCTTCGCTTACGAACCTGGTTTGCAACGGGACCTCGGCCCTTATTTCGCCGGAGCCGATTCGGGTCTGATGCTCGACCAGTGGATGGGCAGCGTTGCATCGCGGCTTACGTTTCCCGATCTAACTAGGGTCCCAACAATCGATTTTCTCGTGGCGATCAATCAATTGGTGCAGCGCGACATTGCGTACTCGGTCCGCATGGAGCCGGGCGTTCAAACGCCGGATGAGACGCTTGAAAGATCACTTGGATCATGCCGAGACAGCGCGTGGCTCCTGGTGCAAATTCTGCGGCGACTAGGCTTAGCCTCGCGGTTTGCTTCGGGCTATCTGGTACAACTCGTTTCCGACAAAGCAGTGCTCGATGGTCCTTCTGGTCCAACGAAAGACTTCACCGATCTTCATGCATGGGCCGAAGTGTTCGTGCCCGGAGCCGGTTGGATTGGGCTCGACCCGACGTCGGGGCTCTTCGCCGGTGAAGGTCATATCCCGCTGGCATGCACGCCGGAGCCATCAACAGCCGCAGCTATTGATGGACTCATCGATTCTTGTGTCTCGACACTTGAGTTTTCGAACGAAGTCACCCGGGTGCTCGAAGAACCACGAGTCACGCTCCCCTACACCGATACGCAATGGGCCAATATCAACCAGCTGGGTCAGGGGGTCGACGAACGACTAGCAGCGGGAGACGTGCGCCTCACCATGGGTGGCGAGCCGACCTTTGTATCGATTGACGACATGGAAGCTCCAGAGTGGACAATCGCGGCAGACGGGCCGCAAAAGCGCCAGCGCGCCGGTGAAGTTGCTCGTCGACTGGCGGCGGCGTTTGCATCTGGTGGTGTGCTTCATCATGGGCAGGGTAAGTGGTATCCGGGCGAGCCGCTGCCGCGATGGCAGATCTCAATCTTCTGGCGGACCGACGGTGTTCCGCTTTGGCACGACAGTGCGCTCTTGGCTGATCCTTCTTCGCCTGGTGATGCCGAGGTACACGATGCAAGCGCGCTTAGCAGCGCAATCGCGAAATCTCTCGGCGTACCGGTTGGCTTCGTCGTGCCCCTCTACGAGGACGCAGTTCACCGGTTGTGGACCGAAGCGCGACTACCCGCAGGCGAGCCGGTGATGCTGCATCTTGGTCCCGACGAAATGTCCGCAACAACTGTCGATTCTCGCCGAGCACTCATGGCAGATTTGGATTCCGATATCGGTGATCCGGCTGGGTTCGCGATTCCAATTCATCGCGCCGAAGGCGGCTGGGCTACCACCGAGTGGCTGTTGCGGCGCGGGTTCGCTTTTCTCTCGCCTGGCGATTCGCCAGTTGGCTTACGACTTCCCTTGGACAGTTTGATGTGGTCGCCTCCGCCTCCGTTGCCAGATGAGTCTCCGTTCGCCGAGAAGCCCTCGCTGCCGACCGATGTCGCCCATGGGCTCAAAGAATCGACCAAGGAATCCACCAAGGACAAGAACAGGGACGAGACTGAAGACGGGGCCAATGAGTCGAGCGGTATCACTGGAGTCCCTCCGGCGCTTATCGTGGCGCGAGTCGATTCACCCACGACTGCACTGTGTGTCGAAGAACGCGACGGGCATCTGTATGTCTTCCTTCCACCGCTAAGCGATCTCGCGGACTCGGTGGCAATGCTGTGGGCCGTTGAATCGGCGGCCCGCGAGATTGGGAAGCCCATTGTTCTCGAAGGGTACGGGATAGGGCGGGATCCGCGTGTGCAAACACTTGTCGTAGCGCCCGACCCCGGTGTTTTGGAGATCAACGTTCATCCGGCAGGGTCGTGGAACGAGCTCGTTCACATCACCGAGACAGTGCATCGCGAGGCTGAACTTTCTCGGCTCGGCACCGAAACGTTTCAGCTCGACGGCTCGCACAGCGGCACCGGGGGAGGAAACCACATCACCCTCGGTGCAGCCAAGTCTGAAGATAGCCCGATGCTTCGCCGGCCCGATCTTCTTCGCAGTCTGCTCACCTACTGGCAGCACCATCCTTCGCTTTCCTATGTGTTCAGCGGTCGATTCATTGGCCCGACCAGTCAGTCGCCACGTGTCGACGAGGGTCGAAACGAAAACCTTTACGAACTCGAAATTGCCTTTGCCCAATTGGAGGCGCTCGGTGAAGATACCAGGCCGTGGCACGTTGACCGGTTACTTCGTCACCTCCTAACAGACATAACGGGTAATACCCATCGGGCGGAATTCTGCATCGACAAGTTGTTCTCACCCGATAGCGAGCGTGGGCGATTGGGCTTGCTTGAAGTTCGTGGTTTTGAGATGCCGCCACACCCGCAGATGGCCCTAGTTCAAGCGCTGCTCGTTCGGTCGCTCGTCGCAAAATTTTGGGACAAGCCTTATACCGGCGATCTGATCCGGTGGGGAACACAATTGCATGACAGATTCCTTTTGCCGAGCTTCGCTGCTGCCGATATGGCTGACGTGGTTGAAGATCTGCGCGCTGATGGTATCGCCTTCGAAATGAGCTGGCTCGATCCGTTTCTCGCGTTCCGTTTTCCGGCGATTGGTTCCTTCGTTGCAGGCCCAGTAACGATTGAGATTCGAAAAGCGGTCGAGCCGTGGCATGTACTCGGCGAGGAGGTGTCATCTACTGGCACCGCTCGATATGTCGATTCGTCGGTTGAAAGAGTGCAGGTTTGTGCCGTTGGAGCAGTTGAGGGGCGCCACATTGTGACGTGCAACGGTATTGCGGTCCCCTTACGATTGAGCGGAAGCTCGAATGCGGGGGGCGTGCGGTACAAGGCGTGGAGCCCACCATCGGCGCTTCATCCAACGATTGATGTTCAGGTCCCGCTTGTCTTCGACGTGATTGATTTGTGGTCGGGCCGGTCGCTGGGTGGATGTCGCTACCATGTTGCCCATCCGGGCGGCCGCAACTATGTCACCTTCCCGATCAATGCCAACGAAGCGGAAGCTCGCCGCCGGGTTCGGTTCGAAACCACAGGTCACACGGGTGGAAAGCTTGAAGACAGCGAATTAGAGCGCCTGAATGCCCAGAGGCTTGGTTCTCCTGAGTATCCTCTTACCTTGGATTTGCGTCGATTCGCCAATCGGCTGCTTACTGACCACACTCACTGAAACGATGACCCTCACCCGAACCGCTACCCAGCTTGGAGACTATTCGGCGTCTCCTGACTCCTTCGACGAGTTCGTGCGGCCCGATGGCTCTGTTCGGGAACAGTGGTCCCACGTTGGCCCGGCACTTGGCGAACTTGGCCATGACGAACTATTGGTTCGCCAAGCCGATGCTGACCGGTTACTCGAAGCTGATGGCGTTTCATACAACACGCTTGGTTCGGAAGACCCCCGGGGGAGGCGTTGGTCGCTCGACCCGCTTCCCGCTGTAATTTCGAGTGTCGAGTGGGCATCCATCGAGGCAGCGATTATTCAGCGCGCAGAGCTTTTAGACCTGGTGCTCGCCGATATTTATGGCCCGCGTCAGCTTGTTCTGAGCGGCCTGCTCCCACCGGAGTTTTTGTTTGGCCATCCCGGGTTTCTTCGGGCTTGCGACAGAGGCATCACAGGTGGCCTAAGTTCTGGCTCAGAGCTTGGTTTACAAGGTAGAAAAAGTCTGCTCACGTACGCTGTCGATATCGCAAAGGACGCTTCGGGTCGTAACATTGCGTTATCAGATCGAGCGCAAGCTCCATCGGGAGCGGGGTACGCCCTCGAAAACCGCATCGTAGTGTCCCGTGTATTTCCGAGCTTGTATCGAGATGCACAGGTCCATCGTCTTGCCCCGTTCTTTCGGTCGTTGCGCACCACCCTTCGCAATGCCGCGCCTGAGACATCTGTAACCCGGAACGACCCGCGCATCGTTGTACTAACGCCGGGTCCATTTAGCGAGACCGCTTTTGAGCACGCTTTCTTGGCTTCATACCTCGGATATTCGATGGTAGAAGGTAGCGACCTGACCGTTCGAGCCGGCCGAGTTTGGATGCGTTCGCTTGGGAGGCTCGAACCGGTCGACGTGATCTTGCGGCGTGTCGATGATTGGTACTGCGACCCGCTGGAGCTTCGACCGGACTCGCAGCTGGGTGTTCCCGGGCTAGCCCAGGCGGCTCGGAGCGGAACGGTATCGATTGTAAATCCGTTGGGGAGCGGGATCATTGAGAGTCCGGCGATGTTGGCGTTTTTGCCAGAAATCGCTCGTCGATTTATGGGCGAAGAGTTGCGTCTGGAATCGGTTCCAACTTGGTGGTGTGGCGATGAGAAGAGTCGACAACATGTTCTGGCGAACCTTCCTGAGCTTGTCATTAAGCCGACCTCGCGAGGAGTAAGTACTCGTACGGTCCTGGGTCGGGAACTTTCGCTATCGCAACTCAACGAGCTTCGAGCAAAGATTCAGAGTCAGCCAAACGAATGGACAGCGCAAGAGCGGGTTTCACTGTCGACCACACCAACCCTCTCGCCGCTCGGTTTTGAGGCCCGCCGCTCCGTATTGCGCGCTTTTGCGACCGTTCGAGGCGATTCGTACGCCGTCATGCCCGGTGGGCTTCTTCGAGTGGCTCCGAACTTTGGCGATGGTTTGATCTCCAACCAAACGGGGGCGGTTACGAAAGATGTTTGGGTGCTTGCTACCGAACCTGAACAGTCCAGCGGATTTTGGCTCACCAGTGGCCCAACCGTGTTGCCGAGCGACCCAGTTGGATCCATGCCATCACGTGCAGCGGAAAATCTGTTCTGGCTTGGCCGATACGCCGAACGGGCCGAAGATCTGACGCGACTATTACGTGTTACCTACGACCGG
>JAYTWN010000178.1:0-8754 GCA_043743435.1 Acidimicrobiia bacterium | reverse complement strand
GACCGACCGCCACGTACCCTGACTTCGCCGCTCCTTATGGAGCGGCCTCCATTGCGGCGCTTTGTTGAAACACGTGTAGAGGATTGTGCGGGCCCTTCGCCGCTCCTTATGGAGCGGCCTCCATTGCGGCAAACGCTGAACCGTGGGATCAGTTCGTGAACCCGCCAGGATGCGGCCCAGATCAACCGAATCAGTAATTTCACGGATGCAATAGCAAAACCCGTTTTTTACGATGAGCAAGTCAGGACTTGCGTACAGCGAGTCTCACTAACAAAGGTTCCTATGACTCGAATCCGTTCGCTCCTACTCGTGTTGGCGGTAACGGGCGTTACCGGTCTGCTAAGCGCTACACCTGCCCGTGCAATGAAAGCTGGGGCTGCGATCACAGCTGCCGGGAGCCATTGCACTGTCGACGTTTTTGTTGAAAATGGCAGGGCCGCTGTAATGATCATTTGCGGAACCTTTCCTAACCAAACGGTAATCTTCTGCAAGGGCGACGACGATTGCTACATCTCGACTGCCCTTGGACAATCGGTTCCGACCAGCCAGAAACCAGGGCTAGGAATCAAAGTAACCGAAGCCCAAACAATTCCGGTCAAACGTCCAAAAGAGTCCGTCTCCAGCTACACGAAACGAGTCACTTTTGCGAAACTCACATCTGACGATGCGCTCGTAAAGAAAGCCCTGGCACCAAGAGCGCTTCTCGAAAAAACAAGCAAGTTGAAGTAAGACTGACCCACCGCGAGCTCGCATGACAACAGCGCACGACAACAGCTAGGGTTCATCTGTCCACTTACGATGCAAACACCGTGAACTCGTCGATGGGGGCGCGTTCAGTTCGCAAACTGTTGATCGGATGCGATTTGTCGGCAAAGCCAATCGCCATTCCGCAGTAGACCTGCAACTCATCGGGAATGGCAAAAAACGAACGAACAAGGTGGTGGCGTAACATCCAAAATTCCTGCATACACGTCGCCAATCCTTGTTCCTCGGCTACGAGACAGACCGTCTGCATAAACATGCCAAGATGCGCCCACTGTCCAGGCCCCATCGAACGATCGATAGCGAAAAAGAACGCAGCGGGAGCACCGAAGAAGTTGTAGTTCTTTGCCATCTGCGCGAGCCGGGCACCTCTGTCTTCACGGGGAATATTGATCGTGGCATAGAGATCCTCTCCGCACTTGAACCTGCGAGCGCGGTAGGGATCCACCAGATCCGGCGGGTACATCGGAAACTCCGTACGATCACCAGGAACGTTCACTTCTTGATCCGCTGCCAGAGCCGCCTTGAAATCGGTCATCGAGCCACCGCTCAACCCATACACCCGCCATGGTTGCAGATTCCCACCCGAAGGCGACCAACGGGCCGTTTCCAAAACCCGTCGCAACTCAGGCTCACCAACGGGCGTATCAAGGAAGGAACGCGTGGAAATCCGGGTCTTTACTGCTTCTGAGACATTCATGGTTTGTGTAGTGCTTTCTACAGGGATTCGATGGGCCCAAAAATGGGCGACCTGATTCTTGCCTGCAAATCGACGACCGCGCACATCGAAGCGGGTGCGGCTTACGGACGGCAGATCTGCCTCGCCGATGCACCTAGGACCCGGATTGTTGTCATACCCACCTGTCATCGTTGTCGCTGGCTCGAAGCGGGTACTGAGCGCCGAAGAGTTCCCAAGCTTCCCCCTTGTGACAACCACCAACCTATGGGAGCCTGTTATGGCTACAATCACTGAACTCGCACGTGCCAAAATGATCACGGCAGTGGCACTTGCCATTGGAGAGGAAGAAGCAAACGTGTTAGCAACTGCACTCAACCTCGACGGACAACTGGCATCGCGCTCCGAACTGCAAGCAGGTCTTCAGGCGGCCAGCCTAGAAACCCTAAACCTCCGAGGCGAAATGCGGGCAGGCTTCCTTTCAGCCAGCCGCGAAAACGAAGAGCTCAGGCGAGATCTGGAAGCATCGATTGCTGGGCTTCGCTCAGATGTTGACGCAAAAATTGACGGGCTCAAAGACTCCATGGTTCGAGAAATGCATCGCCAAACTCGTCAGCTCTTTGTAGGTGTGATCAGCCTGATGGCCACAATTTTTGCCATGCTTGGCGGGCTTCTCGCCATTACGGGCAAACTGTAAGGCCGTCCGCATCTTGCCGGATGGCCCCCTTTCAGCGCTTACGATCAATCCGTGAACGGCAACGCAGCGAAGGATCAGCAACTTAGCCCTCCTGAGGGAGACGACCGAAGCGAACAAGTCACGGCGATATCAAGCGACATTGCATCACGTGACATTGCTTCAAGCGACATTGCTTCAAGCGACATTGCGTCAAGCGACCCTGCATCGAAGGTCATTGAGATCGATGCTGGTGACACCTTGTGGCGGTTCGATCGAGCGTTCATGACCTCCAACTGGAGCTGTATCTGGGGACGGGGTTGCCACGGAATTGGTGCAGAAAAAGCGGCGGAGCTCAACCAGGGTTGTTGCTCGGTGGGCGCAGAGCTTGATGCCAATGCAGATGATGCGTTGAACCTGTCGGCATCCGCGGCGGCGCTGCGCAAAGACCGATTCCAGTTCTTTGATGAAGCAGCATCAGGTGGCATATACGCTAATCCTGAACGCTCGAATACTCGTGTTGTCGAGGGAGCGTGCATCTTCCTAAATCGCCCAGGGTTCGCCGGCGGAGAAGGATGCGCGCTTCATATTGCCGCGGTCGCCGCGGGTGATTCGCCGATTGATTGGAAACCATCAGTGTGCTGGCAATTGCCGGTGCGCGTCGATTGGGAAATGCGTGACGACGATGTAGAGGTGGCAACCGTTCGGGCTTGGAGCCGAGCAGATTGGGGTGACGATGGTGATCCCATGGCCTGGTGCTGCACTGAGCGTTCAGGACCCAACGCCCACCCTCAAGCGACCGACGAAGCCTATGTAGGGGTCATCCCTGTGTACGAGTCCCTTGCCGAAGAAATCGAAGGCATCGTGGGCACACCGGTCTACCTTCAACTCAAATCCCGGCTTCGCGGCATCCTCTAACGACCGCCGGGGGCTACCCAAGGTGGTAGTTAGGTACTAACTCTCAACCTGAGACAAACTCAACCCACTAAGTGCAAGTTCGCACAACTTCCAGTCGTGTCGCGAGCGATTCGATAGAGCACCTACGTGGCGACACATAAGCAGTCGACACGCATGGAACTTCCGCGCGACTGCACTAAGTGACCTGATTCAGAAGTCGCTTGCGGAATTGGCGAGCCGCGGTTCGTTCGTTGCGAGGAAGCTCCGATGCACTCCCTGCCTGCCCAACCAGAACGACGGCTCCTTGTGGTTTTGGTGGCACTTTCGCCAAATAGCCAAGTTTGACAAAACGATTCCGAAGTACTTCCGAGCCCAGCCGTCGACAGATTCGAAACCGGCGAGGCCAACTTTGACTCAACCTACAAATGGTGGGGCATCGATTTCGGAACCAAAACCACGGCCGCTCGCAATGCCAACGAAACGAACCTGCTCCTTCGCCCACTGCCCCGGTAAGTTTCGCGCTTCTCTTGGCGAATCCGAACCAGCAAGACGCCAACCATTTTCGGGAGTTCATAGACCCATTACCAGGGACGAACGATCACAATGGGATCGGGCTATTCACCGAGAACTATTGCCAACAAGTGCTCCCTACACTGCCGAATCGCATAGGGTCACACTCATGACTTGTTGCATCAAAGGAATTCCCAGATGGAGCTGAAATCAGCAAAGTACACCGTCGACCGCTTTGGTGTCGCCACCATAATGCTGTCGAGACCTGCTCGTCGCAATGCCTGGACTGGTCGTATGCACACAGAGTATCGATGGTGTTGCAACCAAGCAGAGATTGATCCAGCCGTAAGAGTGATCGTCGTGCAGGGCGATCCCGAAGGTCGGGCTTTCTGTGTGGGAGCGGATGCAACGGCACTCGGTGGACATGTTGAACGGGGCGGTTATGACGATGGTCTTCGCGGCGAACAAGCCAACCCCGGCTATGGCCAGCACCCGTTTTTGGATGCGCACTTTGCTTGGCAACTTGGTTTGCGGGTACCAATCATTGCGAACGTGAACGGCGCGTGCGCGGGGGTTGCACTTGCTTTGGCCGCCTTCTGCGATATCAGATTCGCGGCCGCCGAGGCCGTCCTCACCACGGCCGCCCCCAAGCTCGGATTACCTGCTGAGTATGGATTGAGCTGGATACTGCCACGCATCATGAGCCGCACCGTCGCCACCGACCTTCTCCTTTCCGGACGACGCTTTACCGGCACGGAGGCGTCCAGCTACGGATTCGCCTTGCGCGCACCTTCATACGACGAGATCAACGCAGAAGTGCAACGCTATGCGCACGTATTAGCTACCCAGGTGTCCCCTGCCTCGTTGACTATGACGAAGCGTCAACTAGCACGAGATCTTTTGCGTCACGACGTCGGCGCCTCGATTCGGGAGGCCGATGAATTGCTCGCCACCGCCATGACCCAACCCGATTTCACTGAAGGCGTCGCGGCACTCCAAGAAAGACGGCCGCCCCGCTTTTAGGGCTTACGTTGTCAAACACTTAGCGTCGTAAAGCTAGGCAACTTGCGGACCATTTAGGGTTTTCCTACAGAAATTCTTAAAGATTTCGGGCTCAACGACCGATACATCAAAAGATGGATACCGTCGCAAACGCAGGTGATCGCAAACCCGCTGGTTTCTTGGCCAGAAGGTTCGACTCACTCACCAACCGTTCCTCCACCGCGAAATCAACGCGCAATCGGGCTGAGTTCTTTGCCGAAGGCACCAAGGCCCTGGCCGAATCGGGCCCGAACCTGCAAACGACGGTTCTCACGGTGAACATCGACGCCTTCCGCGACGTGAACCACCATCTTGGCTATTCCAACGGTGATGCCATCCTCAATCATGTCGCGACAACGCTGCTTGAAATCGTGGGTCCCTACTCAAGGGCCATTGTTGGACGGATGGGCGCCGACGAATTCGCCATACTGCTACCCCACACTTCGAACGACGACACCGCAGCACTAAGCACACAGATCATTAATCGGTTGCGAAGGCCGATCGACGTTGCCGCCGTCAAAGTCTCACTCGAAACCAGCATCGGCGTTGCGTACACTCCTACTCATGGCACGATACTGGCCGATCTGCTCGTAGTTTCGGAACGGGCCATGATCAGGGCCAAATCTCTGCAGACCGGAGTGGCCTGGGGAGGAGGGAGCGACACCGCTGCCGACACCCCACAAAGCCAACTCATTCGTATGGGTGACCTTGGCAGGGCAATTGCCGAGGGAGAGTTGCGGGTTCATTTCCAACCGAAAGTTTCCCTTTCCAACCGTGCGTTGCACAGCGTTGAGGCGTTGGTTCGTTGGCCCCATCCCACCTACGGTTTCATTTCTCCTGCCGAATTTGTAGTGGCCGCCGAGCAGACCGGCTTGATTCAAGAACTCACTCGGTTCGTGGTCAACGCAAGCTTGAAGCAGTGCCGTGAATGGCTCGAACGTGGCCTTCAAGTGCGAGTTGCGGTCAACGTATCAACTCGGAACCTTCTCGATCCGGGTTTTGTTTCCACGATTGCTCGCCTGTTGGACATGCATCGCGTTGGCGCCGAATATCTTGTGCTGGAAATTACCGAAGGCACGCTCATGCAAGATCCAGAAAAGGTGAAAGCGGCCATCGGTCGGATCCGAAGTTTGGGAGTGGAAATTGCCCTCGACGACTTTGGCACCGGATCAAGCTCGCTCGCCTACCTGGCCGGCCTCACGTTCGATGAAATCAAAATTGACCGGAGTTTTCTCAACGGCATCACGACGGGTTCCCCGAACATCGCCATCATTCGCGCCGCGGTAACTATGGGCAAGGAGTTGGGGTTGCGTGTCGTCGTCGAAGGCATTGAAACCGAGGAACAAGCCACCATTCTTAGTGGCCTCGGCGCCGAATTTGGTCAAGGCTTCCTGTTCGCGAAACCCATGCCCGGTGAAGAAATCGTCGCCCTCGTCGTCCCCAAAATGCACTTCGCCAAACCCGCAATGTTCCACTAGCGCAGGGACGCGCACCGATCCCCCGCATACACACCCACCAAAGCGGCTGGAGTGCCATAGTGCGACCACAACACCAGGTTCGTTTCGCAACCTGGCACAAATGCGTCAACAGTCAACCGCTGGCCAACGACGTGTTGCGTCTCGCGCTAGCGGTTTCGAGTTTGATCAACAACGGTGAAGTGGTTTGCCGAGTATTTCACCGTTACCCCACCGTGAGTCCAACCTTCAAGAAGGGTGTCTGCACCTATCGTTGCCCGACGAATCTCCTCTGCCGCAGCGTTTGCGTCTCGAAGGATGTCCACGGCAGTAAAACGCAAAATCACAAACCCTCGCAACAACTTGTTCTGACGGTTGAGGTCGCGGGATCGCGCTACCTCACCGGTGTGACCCTCAGCGCCATCCACCTCGATCAAGATCCGAAACTTTGGGAGGCTCAGGTCGGGAAAGAAAGTTTCGAGCTTGCATCCCGAGGCGTCAAAAATGGCCAGACTCGGCTGACGAACCGCGACAAGACCAATCCTGAACAACGCCTGCCAGAGCAACGTCTCGGGGAAACTTCCGGTTGGCCGATCAGCATCAGAGCGTCGGTTGAGTACTGTGCGCAGCAGAAAATTCCCCGCACGCTGCGAATTACTATCAATGCTTATCCTGAGGGCAGAAAGTAAAGCGGTGTTCCAAACATCTGGCCGACGACGATCCGGCCCACGCAGTGCCGAGTCCAGTGCCTGCTCAAGCACGTCGAGAGGACAGACCATCGCAAGGTCCTGAAGAGTACGCACAAGCGAAGAGACTTTGAGCCCGGCAATCATGACTGTTTCCGAGTCGACGATCTTGGAACGATGACATCCCGGCGGCCTCCGCGTCGCCAACGAGGGAACTGTTACGTCGATCGGGAAACCACTGATTCCTTCCAGCCCGTGCAGTTTCGCGGCAGCTCGGTGGCTGACCATTGACCCGTCGCCACCAAAAAGCAATTGCGCAGCGAGCCTTGCCTTCCAAAAAGACTCTTCGCCAACGCGTTCCTTCGCCGCGGCCCAACGCCTTTCGATTTCTTGACAGTTTGATTGCTCGGGCCCGTCGACCATGTCGGAACTAATGGCACTGTTGTCGTTGGCCTTGCTAAGGGCACCAGTCGGGCTCACGGCGTCAGTGATCTTGTCAACAGTTTCGGAGCCTTTTGCCCTGTTGGTTTGCCTGCGTTTGCCCGCCCCGGTGGAGGAGCTCAAGGTGTTCAGATCACGATCGGGTAGATAGATTCCAGAATGCAGTTGAAGCCAATCGCCTCGCTCAACCATGCGGAAAACCCTTCGTCGGCTTACCCCCGCGGCAAGTGCTTGTTCCATCGTGATCACTCCATGAGTCATAGGGACCATTTTGGGTGCCCCCTTTCGGAAAGGGGAGAGTCCAACCGTGCGTTGCGCGCTGCCGCCTACCGGCAATCAGGTGGCCGATGCGGCTGGAGTGCCACCTTGCGAATACAACACCATGTTCCTTTCGCAACCTGGCACAAATACGTCAACGGTCTCATCGGAGCACCGCAGCGAAACGGAAACGGCAAAAGCGCATCCGGCCCAAAGCCCTCCAAACACAACCACCGATGCGGCTGGAGTGCCACCTTGCGAATACAACACCATGTTCCTTTCGCAACCTGGCACAAATACGTCAACGGTCTCATCGGACTACCGGCTCACGAGGAGAAAGGAAGTTGCCCGTTCACGAATCGGGCCTGTTCACGTTACGTGAACAGGCCCGAAAAATGGACAAAGAAAGGCAACAGACTGTGATCGACAACCGGGCAGCCGATGAAGGGGACCGGGACCGCTGAAAGCTCGAGCCCTACGCTTCGGCGGCGGCGCCGTGGTTGCGGGGTAGGCGTGGTAGGGCTAGGCGGCCGCTGCGTTGTACTTCGAGAATGCCGTATGGGCGCATAAGGTCTTCAAAATCGTCGAGCTTCTCCGGAGGATCCGACAGCGCAATAGTCATAGCTTCGAAACCGACGTTGACGACCTTGGCATCGAAGATGTTTACCAATTCAGCAATTTCAGCACGCTTGGTGGCATCGGCAGAAACCGTCATCAACAACAGCTCACGCTCGACCGAGGTTTCTGGGGTGAGTTCGCGGATTTCCAGAACGTTGATCAGCTTGTCGAGCTGCTTCACGATTTGTTCCATGGGCTGCGAGTCGGCGTCGATCACGATGGTGATTCGTGACACCAAATCATCTTCGGTAGGAGCGACAGCCAACGAGAAGATGTTGTAGCCACGACGGCTGATCAACGTAGTCACGCGGGCCAGCACACCGAATTTGTTTTCCACCAAAACACTCAACGTGTGATGGGTTGGCTTGTACGCCGGGCGGGAGAGTTCTTTAGGTTCAGTCATTTCAGGATTCGATTCTCAAAAGGTTCTATCTCAGAGGGTTAGAGCAAAAAGTATGCGCACGGAGCAAGAGGGTTGCTCCCAATTCGGCTTGCCGGTTGGAAAAGAGCAACACCCGTCCGGGTGACGAAGTTGGCCGGCGGAATTGAGCGCAGGGTAAGCGCGCAGAGCAACAGCATCAGCCAAAACCACAACCGCTACCACTTCCGGGCGGCGATGCGGGCCAACTTGTCGGCAGCGAGGCGCGATTCTTGTGTCGGGTGAACCGATACATCGTCGTTACCAATTCCTGGCGGGATCATTGGGAAGACCTTCTCGTTTTCATCGGTACGGAAGTC
>JAYTWN010000177.1:0-3919 GCA_043743435.1 Acidimicrobiia bacterium | reverse complement strand
GCCACAAGGAGTTCCACAGCAGAAAGTTCCGTGGTGACCGCCTGCCTCCGCCCAACTCGAACCATTTCATTCTCAACTATGGAGGTCCAAGCTGCTGCCCCGATCCCCACGAAACGGGTGTGAGCAGTTTCAAACATCTCAATTGACCGCCTGCGTGATCCCTCCCGACGAAGGAAGCGGCCGGCCGCAAGTTCTGCTCTAGCGGCCCAGAATGGTCGTGCCCCGTCAACCCATTTTGCGGACAGTTCCTGGAATAGTTCGGTTGCTTCTCGGGCACGCCGCTGGCTTCCAACCGAAAGCGCGTGTCCCCATAACCGAGCTGCTCCAAGATCGGGACGATCGTTTTGTTCGCTCACGACAAGCTTCGCCGTCAAAAGCTCGAAGGCTTGTTTGTCACCAAGGTTCGCCGCAGCTTCGATCGCATCGAGAAGACCCGGATGCATACCGGGTTCCCCAAATCCAGCTAGCTGCAAACGAGGTTCCCATTCCAAAGCCAGGTCTAGTGCCTCCCGTGTTTTGCCAAGCGCTGCGAATAACGCGATCCGCGTATCAGCAGTTTCCATTCTGGCCAACCCAAACCCAACGTAGGCGAACACCAGCTCCGAAATGTCCAGCATCTCGGAAACACCTTCAGACTCACCCGAATGGATCAGAAGCCGGGCCCGGGCGAGACCCGCGAACGCCTTTGTTAAGTCGTTGTCAAACTCAGCGATTCCATCAACCAGTTGGGTGAGGAATTTCGCTTCGGCGATGTTTCCTCTTTCGCAGTGAACTCTCACCTCAGCGTGAACGGCCATGCACAACGAGGTTGTCCCTCCCAGCGATGACGCAACCCGTCGACGGCGAACAAATGCTTCGAGCGATTTGGGATCGTTACACCACGCCAGCAAGAAAGGAGCCCACTGATACGGAGGGCCTTGAAGACTCTTCGGCGACTCAACATCCTCCAGTCCCAAGGCGAGTTCGAGTTCCGCAAAGTCGGCTCCATCGCCCTTAAACATTCTGGCGGCTACATGCACGGCGAGCGCTTCTGCATAGACCTGCCCTCCCAATGGACTAGCTGCTGCAACTGATCGCTCGGATAGCGAAGTGGCCCTTACCATCGAACCCACATTCATTTCGAGTATCGCGAGGTGCATAGCTGCCTCGGCAACGAACTCGGGACCTTGTTTTGGCCTTTCCAGTACCTCCTCGAACAGTGCCATCCCCTTATCCAGCGACTGGGTCCAAGCGACAACTCCGGCGAGAACTAGTTCAACTTGGGTTCGTTGATGTCCGGGTCTCAATGCGTCGACAAGGTTCTCTAGACGCTTGATTGCAGCAGAATCCTGATCGAGGCGAAACTCCAACGTTGCCAACCAGCGTTGAGCTTCCACATACGACGCAGAATGTTGCGCTGTGCTGTCAAACATCAAGTCATGGGCTTCGACAACCCGATAGGCAAGTTGCAGTGCTAAGGCCAAAGAGCCTCTCTGCGAAGCAAGCTGTGAGGCAGTAAATATTTCAGCGCGCTTGCCACTATCAAATCCAACGTTACTGAGACTTAGGTGACGACCTCGCTCAACTGGATCGTTCACGACGTCGGCTATTCGCCCATGGATTACTTGGCGTGTCTCTACGTCGAGCGTCAACGCAACCGCGTCACTCATGAGTGGATGTTCAAATTCGACAAAACCATCACGCAATCCTATGTGGCCAAGTTGCAGGCTCACGGCCAGAGCGCTCTGTACTTGCTCGCGATCGAAAATCTGATGCAGAGAGGCGACCGTTGCCTCTCGTAACTGTGCCGCAGCAAACAGCACCTGGGTCTGGTCAATCGTGAGTGCCGAGGCAGCCGCCGTGAGTGGGTTTCCCTCAAACCCGCTGTCATCAAGTTGCAACGCTATTGCGGTGCCGCGTTTGGCGGCCCTACCAATCTCTCGGGCCCGAAGTGGGTTTCCTCGTGCAAATGGCGCGAGCGTGATTGACATCGATGGCGACATTGTTGCTTCATTGCCAATGATTGTGGCCAAATGGGTATCTTCCATCGGCTCAAGGATCAACTGCAAAGTATTGGAGTGGGAAGCCAAAATATCGACCAGGAGGGATTGCTGGTTCGTTCGGGACGCCACGATCACCGTCTTGTTTTGCATCACCCGACGCATGGCAAAAGCGATTGTTTCCGTTGACTGGCGATCAATCCATTGGGCATCATCGAGAACGAACAAGACCGACGACTTTTCGGCCCAGTGTTGGAGCAATTCGGTGAACGCCGCTCGAACCCCATAGGGATCCTCGATCCGACCTCCAGCGACGATTTCTTGAAGCACCGATTGATGCAACGGAAGCAGAAGAGCAACCAGTTCTTTGGGAGCGCGAGATACGAGTTCTCCCAAAGCACTAAAGGCGATAGATGCCTCAATTTCGATGGGTTCGAGGCGAATCGTTTCGCTTCCCTGCTTTTGCGCTTCCTGACAAATCCAATTCATGAGCGTGGTTTTCCCACTGCCGGGAACCCCCGATATCGACGCCCATCGTTGCTCTGCAAACAGCCCAGCCAGAAGGGACTGTTCGAGTTGTCGCCCCGCGATTTTACTGGTCACTCTTCGAACATTAGGGATTTCCCCGATGCCATGCCCGCTAAAAACCCAAGAAGATGAACAGCAGCACAAGGTACGCCAAAACGCACACTTGGACAGGACACGACCTTCTTCGACGGAAACGCAGGTATGTACATGTTTGATTATCCGCAACACCACCAGTCAATAGCTCGCTCGGCTCACACTGAGCACCTCGCCAATTTTCATCTCCTCGAACGGCACGGAGCATTTACCGAAGAAGTTCGCGCAGAAATGAAGCGACGTTCATTCCAAAACCGGTTCAGGCACTTCTTCTCCCGGGCAATCCAAACTCACTCGGACCGCAAGACTCTGGCCGTTCAGCAAGCGTTATTTGCACAACAAGCAGGTCCCGCACGGCGCACTCAACCGTCGGAGAGACGGCGAAGCTGACATCTCACAGGTACGTCAAGGCTCGCCATCCCGCCCGGGTCTGAACGCCCGCAACTCGATGGCAAAAAATAGGGAAATCCCTGATGCCGTTTTTCGCTGCTCACTCCACAATGCAAACCACGAAGTTACAGATTGGGGTGTCGAAATGCGCTTACTTGGAACCGTTCACTTGCCTGCTTCTACGCGGCCCGGCGAGAGTGTCGCACTTTGGGTGGCGGATCAAAACGGGGTGCCATTCGCCTACGGTGACGACGAAGAGGTCTCAGTCAATGGACAAATAGGAGCGAATCAGTACCTTCAGTTCGCTTACCCAGGGAACTATTCGCTTCTCGTTCTGTTGCGAGATCGGCACGGAACGCTGCTCGACTCGGCATCGGAAGTACTTTCCGTTTCGGGCGACGCTGTAGTTTACGACGCTGAAGCTGGCCTCTCGCTTCCGTTGCTCCAGGCCGTTCCCTCCCTTGTCCGCCCTTATGAGATCCGCTTCATTTTAGGCGAACGGCTATCTCCGCATCATCCACAGTACGTTCAGAAAACTGCGGAGTTTCCCCAAGATCAGTCCTACGCGTGGCGAGTGAACAACGAGCCCCCGGTCACCACGAAAAATCCATATGTAGACACAGATTGCCTTTGGCGAATGGATCACAGCCGCCAATACTCAACCGTGGACGTGTCAGTCCACATCTTGCCGGGAAACGTGACGGCGCGGAAAACATTCAGCTTGAGCTCGCTTCCGTTTTCCAACCAAAGCCGTGGAATGTGTTCTCCTCTAGTTCGAGGTGACGAACGAGCCACTATCGGCAACGGGGTGGTTACGTGTGTGCTGCAACTCCATAACGTAAACCAAGAATCACTCACGTTGACAGGGCGGTCCCTCACCTGCCTCACGGATGACCCTAACGGAAACGCCATGGACATTCCCGGGGAAG
>JAYTWN010000176.1:0-13058 GCA_043743435.1 Acidimicrobiia bacterium | reverse complement strand
CCGCTCCATATCCGTGAGTGTAGAAGCCTCTACCCCGTTCGTCGATATTCGTTGGTCAGCGAGGTTGGGCATTGCTCAGTTAACGCTGCTGCGTTACCGCGCTCGGTGAGCGCAGCGGCAACTGCAGTCCCCACTCGGGACAGGTCTTGAGGAGTCACGTGGCTGTTCATGCTTGAGGTAGAGCTTCCGGGCCAATGCAGCAGGGTTAACGCAGCTGGAGGACGTCGCGAGGGTAACCCAGGCTGGCTACAGATCCAGCGGTCTATCGCCACGATGGCGGCGGTGGCAGGTACGTGGCTTCAGCAAAGTGACCAGCCCACGATTTGTTTGGTTCACAAATCCACGTTGAGCCTTTTTGGCATCGAGGGTCGGGGCCAAGGTCGAGTGCGTCGTTCAATCGGAGATGATCAAGGATTGCCGGGAGAATATCGCCGTGACTGCAAAACACCGTCGACGTTTCGGCCATGGCGCGAGCCAGAGCGATGGCACCGTCTGCGGGGCCTTCAGCCAGGCGCTCGTCCACAATGATCTCAAGCCCGAGCGCCGCACCTAGTGGGGCGACCGATTCGAGGCAGCGCTTGTAGGGGCTGGAGCGAATTTCAGTAATGCCCATTTCGCCGAGCACCTCCACCAGATCGGCTGATTGATGTCGACCTTGGGACGTGAGCGGACGAAGCACATCATCAGTGCCAGACCAACTCGCCCGGGAACCAGCTTGGGCGTGGCGAACCAAAAACAACGTCATAGAAACCTTCGCCTTGCTCTCCGCGGTTTTCGCAGTTTTCGCAGTTTTCGAGGTCTGCGCGCTTAGCGCGACCGTTTGATGGCGTCGGCTTGGAGCATGGCTTGGGAGTTCAGTCCCGGAGTGCCATCTGTGGCCCGAAGCCGAGTCCACTGGCCGGAGCTTTCCAGCTGCCATGCCAACTCGGTATCGGCAAGTAGCCAATCCAAAATCGTGTCGAGACGTTTGGCCAACTTCGGGTCATCAACCGGGGTGATGGCTTCAATGCGACGATCAAGATTGCGGGGCATCATGTCGGCCGAACCAATGAAGTGGCGCCCTTCTCCGGCACCGGCGCTGTTGGCGAAAAACCAAATGCGACTGTGCTCCAAAAACCTTCCCACAATGCTACGTACACGAATGTTTTCGCTAAGCCCTTGGACTCCGGGACGAAGACAGCAAATTCCGCGGATGATCAGATCGATGGTTACGCCCTCTTGCGAGGCTTTGTAGAGAGCATCAATGATGGGCTGATCAACAAGCGAGTTCATCTTCATGATGATGCGCCCGGCCGGCCTGCCCTGAACAGGCATCTCGTTCAGGATGAGCTCAATCACTCGATCACGGAGATAGCTCGGAGCAATCAATAAGCGCGCATAGTCACTCGGACGAGCGAATCCAGTAAGCCCGTTAAACAATTTGATGAGATCGTCGCCAATGGATGGGGACGCTGTAAACAGGCCAACGTCCTCGTAGATGCGAGCGGTCGCCGAGTTGTAGTTACCCGTGGAGATATGGCAGTACCGACGAAGCCCGTCCGCCTCAGCTCGCACCACCAGGGCGACCTTGGTGTGGGTCTTGAGACCAACTAGCCCGTAGACCACGTGCACGCCGGCTTCCTCCAGCTGACGAGCCCAGGCAATGTTGGCCTGTTCATCAAAGCGAGCCTTGAGCTCAACGAGTGCCGCTACCTGCTTACCCCGTTCAGCGGCATCAATAAGCGCACGTACTACTGCCGAGTTGCCCGACGTGCGATACAACGTAAGTTTGATGGAGAGCACTTCAGGATCGGCTGCGGCCTGGCGAATGAACTCTTCAACGCTCGTAGAAAATGAATCATACGGGTGGTGCACCATGAGGTCACCGGCGCGAATCACCTCAAAAATGTCCAGCCCTTTTTCCGGGTCGCGTTGCAACCGTTTTGGGGTCTTGGCCGACCACGACGCATCTTTGAGGTCATCACGATCAATGCTCACGAGCGACCAAAGCCCGGTGAGATCTAGGGGTCCAGAGAGGGGATAGACGTCGTTCTGGGTAAGCCCAAGTTCTTCGACGAGAACCTCAACAACCCCTTTCGGAGCCGCCGCATCAATTTCTAAGCGCACAGCATTTCCGAACCGTCGACGCCGCAACTCGGTTTCTACCGCAGCTAGGAGATCTTCGGCATCGGCTTCACCCAGCGCAAGGTCAGCGTTGCGGGTAACCCGAAACGCGAACGCCCCTTCGATGTCCATGCCCGGAAACAGAGACGAAAGGTGCGCGGCTATGAGTTCCTCCAGCAAAATCCACCGACGACCGTCGGCCAAGGCCACAAAGCGCGGAAGCAGTGGTGGAACCTTGACGCGGGCAAAGCGACGATCATCGCTATCGGGATCGCGCACCATGGCCGCCAGGTTCAGCGACAGATTCGAAATGTAAGGGAATGGATGACCGGGATCAACGGCTAGTGGAGTGAGAACAGGGAATATGCCTTCCTCAAACACCACGGTGAGCGCAGCCTGATCGTGTTCGTTCAGTTCATCCCAACGGGCGATCACCACACCAGCAGCACGAAGCTGTGGCACCAAATGGGCAAACGATTCAGCGTGTTTGACCGTAAGCGTCCGGATGCTCTCGGTAACAATGCGCAATTGTTCGCTTGGGCGCACACCATCAATGGATTGCTGGGTGACCCCGGCGGCTACCTGGTCTTGGATTCCGGCGATGCGGACGCCAAAAAACTCATCAAGGTTCGACGCAAAGATGGCGCAAAACTTGAGTCGTTCTAGCAGCGCTTGATGTGAGTCTCGCGACATGGCAAGTACGCGCGCGTTAAAGTCAATCCATGACAGTTCACGGTTGAGGTACAGCGAGGATTCCCGGGTTAGGGTCCCAGCGGTTGCTGGTTGGTTTGGCACGCAAGATCCCGCCGGTTACTGGTTACGCAGAAGCAGGCGGAACGCCGAAGTCCCATTCGAGCATGAGGTTTTCGCGCTCGGAATCGTTGACAACACGGTCATGGTTGCGGCGGAATTGCGGATCATGGCGAGGCACAAGTTGCAGCCGGGCGAGGGTACGCTGGCGAAACTCCTCAACGATGGGGCGATCACCAAAATCACTCTGCACATCCCAGTGCGGAGCTACCGGGCCCAGATAGATGACGCGCACGTGCGCCCGAGCGGTTTGGGCGTCCATTTACTCGCCCTTGAGAAGCTTGGCAGTTGCTTCATCCGCAGATTTCTTTGCGGCTTCAGCAGCTTCTGCGGCTTCTTTGTTGCCCTCAACGAGGCCCTTCTTGAGCTCGCCCTGGGCGCGCCCAAGATTCCGAGCGATGCTGGGAAGCTTTGCGCCTCCGAATACCACTAGTGCCGCTGCTGCAACCCAAATCCATTCCATAGCGCCAATGCTACCGGAAGTCCGTCGGTTGAGGATCGGAAGGTTCCAAATACGGGACGCTTGGTGCTCTTCAAACTACAAAGCCCGCACGTGGCGGGCTTTGTGGCTTCAATCAAAATTGTTGGGTAACCGAACTGGCGCTGCGATGAAAACTCAGCGAAGCCGGGCATCGATCTCGAGTTTCAGGAATGGAAGCGTTCGGCGAGTGTCCTGTGCCAGAAGAGGTGTGAATCTGGGGGATGTTTACACGAATTCGTAGCGCAGCGCTCCGTCGACACACACGAGAAATGTTGAAGTCGCAGGGAAAGCGACACGCAACAACTTCGTGCTTCCCTGCCCTACTAGGCCGTAGCGGCAGTTCCGGCACGCCGAGCAAGTGCACGGGAACGACGAACCTTGCGACGCTCACGCTCGCTCAATCCGCCCCAAATGCCGAATTTCTCACCATTGGCCAGTGCGTACTCCAGGCAGTCATCTTTTACGACGCAGCCACGACACACTTCTTTTGCTTCTCGAGTTGATGCGCCGCGTTCTGGGAAGAACAGCTCTGGGTCAACGCCCATGCAATTCGCCCTGGTTTGCCAAGCACGCATTTCACCTTCGAGGCCGGGGAGCCCTCTATTCAACATTGGCGTTCACTCCGTTACAAGTTCTTGTTACGGCGCCGGAAGGCGCCTGTTTGAAAATCATTTGAATCTTTTGAATCCCTGATTTGCTGCAGTGGTTGCTTTACAGTGGCGAGGCATCGGCGCTTCTCCGAGAAGAATCCGCCACCGAATGCACCCGTCCGTACTTTGCTTCGACTACGACTGTGTAATTACAACGGCGTAATTGTGGACCGTTTTTGAGCCGGAAGCAAGCTGGACACTGGAAACTGGGGGTTTTTTTCGAAAAATCCAGCAAAAAGGTTCGATTTGGGGCATTTCCGTTCTCAGAAACCGTCGATTGTCCGGAAGTTGATCCGAGTCTGGCCTATCCTTAGCGCCCGTTGAGCCCGGGCCTTAGTAGTGCCCGGCCAAACTTGGGGAGACACCAAAATATGAGCAAAAAAATGAAGGGTGCAGCACTGCTGTTCAGCGCCATGGCGTTGATCGGAGCTAGCTGCAGCAAAGACAAGGCTGCTGACACAACTGCAGTTGCCGCTGAGACCGAAGCACCGGCCGCTGAAACAACAGCCGCTGCCGCAACCGACACCACCGCCGCAGCAGCCGCTGAAACAACTGCTGCTATGGCGGCTGAGACCACCGCTGCTGCAGTAGCCGCAGGTGGAGGAAAGGCTGGATTCATCCTGCCTGACTCGAAGTCTTCAGCTCGTTGGGAGACGGCTGACCGTCCAACCATCATGGCCGCATGTGCCAAAGCTGGCATCGAATGCGACGTTCAGAACGCCGAAGGCGACAAGGTCAAGATGGCAACCATCGCTGACCAGATGATCACCAATGGCGTAAAGGTTCTCGCCATTGTTGACCTCGACGCCGACTCAGGCGCAGCCATTCAGAAGAAGGCCGCTGCTGCTGGCGTAAAGAACATCGACTACGACCGCCTCACCCTTGGTGGCGCTGCCGACGTTTACGTTTCCTTCGACAACGTTGCTGTCGGAACCGCTCAGGGCGAAGGCATCATCAAGTGTCTTGGTGGCGCAGAAGCCGCTAAGGGCAAGAAGATCATTCAGCTCCACGGCTCACCATCAGACAACAACGCCACGCTGTTCAAGCAGGGCTACCAGGCCGCAATCAAGGATTCCGGTATCGAGACTGTTGGCGAAGAAGCCGTTCCTGATTGGGACAACCAGAAGGCCGTCCCGATTTTCGAGCAGCTTCTCCAGAAGGCCGGCGGCAAGATTGACGGCGTTCTTGTAGCAAATGATGGCCTTTCCTTGGCTGCACAATCGGTTCTGACCAAGGCTGGCCTCACCGCTCCTGCCACTGGCCAGGACGCAACTGTAGAAGGCCTCCGTGCCATTCTTCAGGGCACCCAGTGCATGAGCGTTGCTAAGCCATACGCAGCCGAAGCTGAAGGCGCTGTTGCTGCCGCTGTTTCGTTGCTCAAGGGCGAGAAGCCAGTAGCGAACGCCATGATCAACAACGGCACCGCCGACATCCCTTACGTTCAAGCTGCTGTTGTTCCTACCTATGTAGACAACATCAAGGACGTAATCGCAGGCGTACTCGTAGACCGTGCAGCACTTTGCAAGGATCTCGAAGAGAAGTGTGTTGCTGCCGGGATCTAATCCCCAGTTTCACTGAGCTGTTTGTTTCGGGCTGACGCCTGATGTGAACGGTTCGCCGGTCGAAAGACCAAACAAACCTTGTGCGATGCCCACCTTCACCGGTGGGCGTCGTCGCGTTTGGGCGGAAATCTTTTCGAGGCAATCGTGGACGGGGTTCCCTTCCGACCAAACGCATGAGATGACCAAAATCGATGGGATGAGAATGACCCAGGAGGAGTCATTTTTGACTCCCATCGATTTCCGCATCGATTCGTTCGGCAAGCCGACGTTGGAGTGATGATGCCGAACCGGGGCAAAATTTCGATCTGTTTCAGGCAAACCGGCGAGTCCAGCAGAAACGGACGTTGCTCGTCGGCTAGAAATAGACAGCTCGCAGCGATGAGGCGGGCGTCACAAAGAACCGGGCTAGTTCAGGCTCGGGGAAACGGGCCGCGAGGCCCAGGGGGTGATCCGTGGGCGACTTGTCCACTCCGATCTTGGAGCTATCCGGGGTCAACAAAAGTTTCGGTCCTGTGCACGTGTTGCACGACATCGATTTCAACGTCTATCCGGGCCAGGTAACGGCTTTGGTTGGTGACAACGGCGCTGGGAAGTCGACGTTGATCAAATGCATCACGGGCATCTACCCGGTTGATTCCGGACGCCTCCGATTCGAAGGCCGCGACGTCTCTATCGCCGGGCCTAAGGATGCCGCCGCTCTCGGTATCGAGGTGGTGTACCAAGACCTCGCCTTGTGCGACAACCTCGACATTGTCCAGAACCTGTTTTTGGGTCGCGAACGGAAAAAGCTCGGCCTGCTCGATGAGCGGAATATGGAACGTGCTGCGCGAGAAACGTTGGCTTCGCTTTCCGTACGTACGGTGAAATCGGTTCGTCAACCGGTGTCGTCGCTCTCAGGCGGTCAGCGACAGACTGTGGCCATCGCCAAGGCCGTCTTGTGGAACTCCAAGGTGGTCATGCTCGACGAGCCCACAGCGGCTCTGGGCGTGGCTCAGACCCGTCAGGTGCTGGATCTGGTGCGACGCTTGGCCGATCAAGGGTTGGGCGTGGTGTTGATCAGTCACAACATGAACGACGTATTAGAAGTTTCCGATCGAGTGTGTGCCATGTTCCTCGGCCGAATTGCCGCTGAAGTCCCTGCCGTGGGCACCACTCGTGAGCAGTTAGTTGAATTGATTACCTCGGGCGCATGTAGCTCGTTGGGCGTAACGGAGGTTGCAGGATGAGTGCCGAAGCCCCTACCTATGCGGGAAGCGATTTTTCTATCGACTCCGAAAAGCAAACTATTTCGTCGGCGGTGAAGGGTTACCTAGGCAAGGTCAAGAGCGGCGATCTCGGGGCCTTCCCGGCGTTGCTCTCGATTGTGGTGCTCGGTGCCATTTTCGCTATTGCTCGCCCCGATACCTTTACCACTCGACGCAACTTCGCCAACCTTTTGCAGCAGGCTGCGCCGATCATCGTCATTGCCATGGCCGTGTCATTTGTGTTGTTGTTGGGAGAGATCGATCTCAGCGCCGGGTTCACTGCGGGCGTTACGGCTGCTGTGTTGGCCGACCGTTTGGTTAAGGGCATGGCGCTTATTCCTGCCGTGTTGATTGCCGTTGGAGTCTCGGTGTTGCTGGGGTTGTTTACCGGTTTCCTGGTGGCTCGCGTAGGCATTCCATCGTTCGTGGTGACGTTGGCCAACTTCTTATCGTTCCAAGGCATCTTGTTGTTAGTGACCAAAGAAGGCGGATCGATTCGGTTCGACAACAAGCTGATTTACGCCATTGAAAACCAGAACATGTCGGTTCCGCTTTCGTGGATTTTGTCGGCCGCGTTGGTTGGTGCGTTTGGCTACGGATTAGTACGTAAGCAGATGTCTTCGGGCGGAACCATTCCTCTTGGTCTGGTCATCGCCAAAATTGCGACGGCTGCGGCGTTTGCCTTTGGGCTGGCCGCGTTGTTAGCCAAGAACCGGAACTTTGCCACGGCGCCAAAGGAGCTTAAGGGCATTCCCTGGTGTGTGCCGCTGGTGCTGCTCCTCGTCGCCGTTTTGACGTTTATTTTGAATCGCACGGCCTATGGACGACACCTCTACGCGGTCGGTGGCAATGCTGAAGCGGCTCGACGTGCGGGTATCAACGTGCAACGTATCCGCATGTCGGCCTTTGTGTTTTGCGCAGTGCTGGCCGGAATCGGTGGCGCATTTTTGGCATCGCAAGTCAACTCGGTTTCGCCGCAAACCGGTGGTAACCAAACGCTGTTGTTGGCCGTTGGCGCAGCAGTTATTGGCGGCACGTCGTTGTTCGGCGGCAAGGGTCGTATGTCCAATGCCGTACTTGGTGGAATCGTATTGGCACTTATCGATAACGGTTTGGGTCTGGTCGGCAAGGCAAAGCCGTTTGGCGCCGTGGTGAACTTCTCCGATGCTGGTATCAAGTTCATCGTCTCGGGCCTCGTGCTCCTACTGGCCGCTTCCGTAGACGCCCTAAGCCGTAAGCGCAGCTAGTTTCGTTTGTTTGACTCCCCGGTCGAACTCGACACCTTGCCTGGATCAACCGAATAGGTCTGGATTGCGGTCGATTGGCCTGTTAGTCGCAGGTCTACTGACCGGACTCGGCTGGAGCCGGTCCGTTGTAATTTGACGCAAGTTAGCAATGCGTCTGCTTGGTTTCAGAATCAGCGGCGGCCGGACTTTTTGGATTGGGAGCGCTTTTGGTCCATGAAGTCGACGAGCACGTAATCGCCGAGGGTTTCGGTGGTGGTGAAGAAGGCGCGGCCCTTGTTCATTTGGGTGATGCGTTCCACGAAGTTCTTAAGATAGCTGGTGGCGTCGAGCATGAAGGTGTTGATGGTGATGCCTTCCCGGGTGCAGCGGGCTACTTCGGTAAGGGTGGCTTCGATGGTTTCGCGCACTGGAGGGTAGGAGAAGAACGGTTCGCCATTGGGAAGTATGTGTGCAGTGGGTTCGCCGTCGGTGATCATGATGATCTGCTTGGTGCCGGTTTGCTTGGCCAGCATTCGCCGCGAAAGCAAGAACGCGTGTTGCATATTGGTACCGTACACAAAGTCCCACGACACCTCGGGAAGATCGATCGGTTTGATTTCCCGGGCTGTTTCGCTGAAGCCAACGAGCCCCAGAAAGTCTCTCGGAAACTGGGTAGAAATCAAAGAGTACAGCGCCATGGCAACTTTCTTGGCGGGCAAGAAGTTGTCGCGCATTGGCATGGAAAGACTCATATCCAGCATCAGCACGGTGGAGGCGCGCACCAGGGTTTCGGTTTGCTCGATCTCGAAGTCTTCGGGGGTTAAACGAACCGGTGAGCCCTGTCCTTGACGGGCAATGGCATTGCGAATCGTTTTCTCGATGGACAGGTTGAACGGGTCACCAAACTCATAGGGTTTCGTGTCGTAGGTGCGCTCTTGGCCCATACCGGTTCGCACCATTTGATGACGACCCAGCTTGTCTTTGGCCAGCTTTGAGAACAGTTCATCGAGAGCATTGGCCCCCACTCGTCGCATGCCTTTTGCGGTGAGTTCGAGCCGGCCCTCTTTTTGCTCAATGAGCCCGGCTCGTTCCAGCATTTTCGTAAGTTCAGCGAGCTTTTCGAGCGACTTGGCACCGTCGTCGCCGAGGAGATTCTTGGCGATATCAAAATCTACGTCGTTGAGTGCGCCGGGTGACGTGGCGTTGCGAAGCAGGTTCTCGAGCGCATCGATATTGCCGAGTTCTTGCATCATCGACATGGCTTGGCCCATGCCCATGCCTTGCCCTTCCCCTCCTTGAAAGTCGTACGACTTTTGCCATCCTGCCTGCGGGAAGGCTTGCTGCAAGTTTTTGCCAAGCTGGTCGATCTGCCAACGCAAATCCATGTCTTCCAGCAACTGGTCACTGAGCGCCTGCATCTGAGCTCGTTGCTCTGGCGTCATCGAGTTCAGCATTTGTTGGGCGGCAGCCATTTGCTGGGCCATTTGTTCCAGTAACTCGTCGAGCGTTTCAGGATTGTCGGGGAAGAAATCGCCGAATTTTTCCATGAAGTCTTTGAACTGCTGCTCGGTATCTTCGCCTTTGTTTTTGGCGTCCAGCAGGTTGTTCAGCGAGGCGTACATGTCCTTCATGTGCGCCATATCTTCCGGAGTCATGTCGCTCACGTTTTGGCTCATCTGATTGAGCTGCTGTTGCATCAACTGTTGTTTGAGTTGTTCCATAAGGTCTTGGAACTTTTTCTGTGCTTCAGAGGATTGGAAGTCATAACTGGAAAGCTCTTTCACTTGTCCGGCTAGGTCTTGGGGCAGGAAATCCAACTGCATGTTCTTCATCGACGCCGCGGATTCCGCAGTTTCGGTTCGGCGCTCGTCACCGGATTGTTTTGCTCGATCGAGCATGTCTTGGATGGCGGTGCGTTCTTCTTCGACCAAGTCACGCAAGGCTTGGGCGATCTCGTCGTACACGCCACCCAGGTTGTTGTTTTCAAGCGCTTCTTCTCGGCGTTGGCGAAGTTTTTCCAACAGCTCGCGCATGCCAGAAACGTCATTGCCCATTTTGTCTTTGAAGCCCTCTTGCAAGAGCTTGCGTAGGGCCGCGTTGATATCGCCGTGGTAAAGCAAATCGTCATTGATTTGCGCCATCACGTCATCAGCGTCGACCTCAAAACCAACTTGAGTGCCATCCCAACGAGAGTAAGAAAGTTTGCGAGCCATCAGTTGCTCCTAAGTGGGTGGTGAACAACGCAACCCTGACGAGTCGCCAACTGCGAAATTAGTGCCGAACGAGGGTTCCCAATCCGGCTTGCCGGTTGGATAAGAGCCGCCTGGTGGGACTGGAAGCGAAGCGGAGATGGGGCCCACCAGATCAGAGGGAATTGATCGCATCTGTTCAGCAGTCCCCCAAGTGGGTGCCGAAGAATCCGGCCGAAACAGGTTGATTGACGTGTTAATTGTGCGGCTGCACGCACACTGCGCACACCCACGCAGGCTGGGCGCACAAAGCTTGGCTGGCCGCACATCTGTTTGGATGGGAATCCAAGTTTGAAAACCGGAGAAAACCGAGGTTTCAGTTTGCCTTGGAACGGCTCGGTCTTACTTGCCGGAAAATGGCGCACAATAGAACAACATCGAGCACTGCTGATCATGTTAGCCCTTCCACTCATATCGTATGTACGCTTAGAGCTTAGAGCTTAGCGCTTAGCGCTTAGCGGCCTCGGTAGGTGGACTTACTACCCGCGAGGTCTTTGTTAAGACGCTTGGAAAGATGCAAACCTTCGAGGAGGAATTCCACTGCGGAGGCTTGTTCACCTGGCGAGGCTTTGGCGCCGACGAGCTTTCGGACCGCGTCGCGCAGGCCTTCGGCTTCGGCCTGGTTAAGCGCCGTGGCGTAGTCCTTGGCGGTTTGATCTTCGCCGGCGTGAATGACCAGTCCACCATCAAAGGCCAGGAGTGCATTGCGAAGGTCTTCGATTTTGCAGGCCTCACGAAACACGGTCAGCGTTGCGGTCTTGAGAAGCTTTTCGACGACGGCACCTTCACGTTCATCGAGAGTCTCAATTTCGATTTTGCCTTGGGTTGAAGCCATGAGGGCATCCAAATCCGAGATACGAGGTACCGCTTGGGTCTCCCCCGTCCGCAACGCCCTCCGAATCGACGCGGCTACCAATGTTTCGTGGTTGGAAACCGTGAGGCGAACTGACACGCCGGAACGTTGGTTCACATTGGGGCTTTGGCGGGCCACCTGGCTGAAGGTCGCGATGATTTCGGCCATGAACTCCGGCATCTTTACGTCGACGCCGGTCTTTGGTGGCTGCATGGCTTCCTGATCGACAACCTTGCGTTCCGTGGCGGTGTCGAGCGGATAGTGGGTGCGGATTTGCGAGCCGAAGCGGTCCTTCAGCGGCGTGATGATGCGGCCGCGGTTGGTGTAGTCCTCGGGGTTGGCCGAAGCGATGAGCAACAGGTCAAGGGGAAGCTGAATTTTGTAACCGCGAATCTGGACGTCACGCTCTTCGAGCACATTCAGCAGGCCCACCTGGATGCGCTCGGAAAGGTCGGGAAGTTCGTTGATAGCGAAGATGCCACGGTTGGTGCGGGGAACGAGGCCGTAGTGCAGGGTGAGCTCATCGGACAAGTAGCGACCTTCGGCAACCTTGATGGGGTCAACCTCGCCGATGAGGTCGGCAATCGAGGTATCGGGCGTCGCCAGTTTTTCGCCGATGCGGCGGGAGCGGTGCACCCAATCGATCGGGGCATCGTCACCCTTATCGAGGATCAAATCCTTGGCGTGTTTGCTGACGGGATGGTACGGGTCGTCCTGGATTTCGGAGCCGGCAACAATGGGCATCCACTCGTCGAGCAGTTCAACCATGGAGCGGATCATGCGGGTCTTTCCCTGGCCACGCTCGCCGAGAAAAATAATGTCATGCCCGGCAAGTAGGGCAACTTCGAGCTGAGGGAGAACGGTGTCTTCATAGCCGTGGAGGCCCGGAAACAGTGGTTCGCCCGCCGAGATCCGAGCCACCGCGTTTTTGCGGATTTCTTCTTTTACGGTGGTGGAAACCCAGCCGGAAGCCTTCAATTGTCCGAGGGTCGCAGCGGTTGGATGCGTAGATGCGGAAGCCATCCGTCGACCCTACCCGCAATGACCCAACTTGGAAAAAGCAGCTGACTGCGCAAACGTGCCCGTTATCCCAATCGGGCAAGCTCAACCGCGGTTTCCCTTGTGGAATTGAAACAACATTGTTGTAACTCTCCCACTGGGTTCTCAATTGAATGATTTCCCCAGTTGCACTTGCAAAGATGGGCGAAATACGCAGTACAGTCTTGATTTGAGGTTCAGTTGTCGAAGACGGTCGACAATGCGCCTTGCAAAGGGAGGGCTAAGGGATGTTGGCGTTAGACGCACACCCAAGTTGGTCTGAGCGCGGCCCTGAGGCGCCCATCGAGGAACTTGAAAAACCGTTGTTCCACCTTCGATTGTTGGGTGGATTCGAGCTCGTTGTTGACGGTCACGAAGTTCGTGTACCTGACGCTACACAAAAGATCATCGCATTTCTGGCTTTTCAGACTGCCGCGGTACGCCGTAGCTTTGTGGCTGGATCGTTGTGGACCGACCATAGCGACGAGCGTGCAGCAGCAAATCTGCGCACCGCGCTCTGGCGCCTACCGAGGGAGCTTGCCCGTTTGATAGCGGGCGGACGAACAACGTTGGCACTCGCCTCAACTACCTCGATTGACTATCGAAATGCGTTGCGAGTTGCTCTTGGCGTACTTGCGGGAGACAATGAGGGCTCTGTTACGCCAAGAGTGGAATTAGAAGCACTCGACAACACCCTGCTACCCGGTTGGTACGACGACTGGGTGGTCGCTGAACGTGATCGTCTCCAGCAGATTCGTCTCCACGTGCTCGAAGTACTCGCCCGCAACGCTTTAAATCAGGGACATTTTGAGGACGCGATCCAGCTTGCGCAATCCGTAGTA
>JAYTWN010000175.1:0-5505 GCA_043743435.1 Acidimicrobiia bacterium | reverse complement strand
CTGGAAGGGAATGTCCAGGTAAGGCAGCAGTTTTCCCTCGGCCATCAGCGGCACCACATCGTCCACATGCGGATACGGGTAGACGTAATGCAGGCGAGTCCAGGCGCCGAGTTCGGACAAGCCTTCGCACAACGACTTCAAGCGGGTCGCGTAGGGCTTGCCGCGCCATTCGCGCTCGGCGTACTTCATGTCCACGCCGTAGGCGCTGGTATCCTGCGAGACGACCAGCAATTCCTTCACGCCGCCGCGGACCAGCTTCTCGGCTTCGACCAGCACTTCGTCAATCGGGCGCGACACCAGGTCGCCACGCATCGAGGGAATGATGCAGAAGCTGCAACGGTGATTGCAGCCTTCGGAGATCTTCAGGTAGGCGTAGTGCTTCGGGGTCAGCTTGACGCCGGTGTCGGGCAACAGGTCCAGGAAGGGATCGCGGCGCGGCGGCAGGGCCAGGTGCACGGCATTCATCACCGAGCCGTAATCCTGCGGACCACTGATCGAGAGCACGTCCGGATGTGCTTCGCGGATCAGCTCCGAGCGCTTGCCGAGGCAGCCGGTGACGATGACCTTGCCGTTTTCGGCGATGGCTTCTCCGATCGCATCGAGGGATTCGGACACGGCCGAGTCGATGAAACCGCAGGTATTGACCACCACCACATCGGCCTCGGCAGCCTTCTTGCGGGCCTTTTCGGCAAAACAAGCCTCGCCGCTCGGGCACTTGGCCGCACCCGGACACTCCCCGGCACTCACACTCACTGCCGACCATGACTGGGGGAGCGGCTCAAAATCCAACTCGGACCGGTCACCCAACTCGGTTGTGGCCGACCATTGCGCCAGTTTCGTGACCTCTTTAAGCACACGATCGGGGTCGATGCGCTTGCCAATGTCATCGTCGCCCAACAAATTGAGCTGATCCTTCCCTGAAGCGAGGCGCATCTCGGCGGCTTTTTGCACGCAGTAGTAGTTGGAGCGGCCCTTGAGAATGGCGAAGGCAAACGGTTCGCTCATCCCTGGATTCAACACACCCTTGAGATGCTTTTGCAGAAACGGAAGGTCCTTCGCCGCCAACTGGTCCTGGAGAGCCTTCGTCGCCGTAGAAACAACAACTTTCGAACCCGACAGCAACGCGGGAACCAAATAGCCCAATGATTTTCCGGTTCCCGTCCCCGCTTGAACTACCAGGTGACGGCCACTGGTGACCGCATGACCAACCGCCCGAGCCATGGCAAGCTGACCGTCACGAACCTCGCCACCACCAGGTAGAGCGCTCGTCGCCACATGAAGCGCCCGGCCAATCGCATCCTCAGCCGCTGGTTTCGTTCCCTTAGCAATGCCGACGGGGGTAGTGGTGGTGGCTCCGTCAGACATGGGATGACCACGCTACCGGCTCGAAACCTCAAGCCCGGGAATGCCCCCGAACACCTGTTTGTGCGCCGAATCCTGTCGGGTTTAGGCCAAATCGAGCTGAGTTGTGGATCTTTTGTGGACGTTACCTCGAAAGCCTTCCAGTGACCCCCGCGCAGAAAGACCCCGCACTAACGTCGGGTACGTGTTTCGTACACCTCCACCCTCAACCCTGCCCGATGGCATTGACCCGAATCGCATCCCCGTGCACATCGCCGCCGTTATGGACGGAAATGGACGTTGGGCATCACGCCGCGGCCTCCCCCGAACCGACGGACATGCCGCAGGCGAAGAAGCTCTCTTCGATGCAGTGAACGGAGCGTTGGACTTGGGCACCAAATGGTTCACCGTGTACGCCTTTTCCACCGAAAACTGGCGCCGCCCGGTCGACGAAGTGAAGTTCCTGATGCACTTCAACGAATCGATTCTGGTTCGCCGCCGCGATGAACTCAACGATCTTGGCGTACGCGTGCGTTTCATTGGCCGCCGCAACTGGCGAGTCCCGCGCCGATTGATTCGCCAAATTGAACAAGCCGAAGCACTCACCCGGGACAATCGACGCATGACCCTGTCGTTTGCTTTCAACTACGGTGGGCGAGCGGAATTGGTGGATGGCATCGCCCGCATGATCGAAGACGGCGTTTCGGCCAAAGATGTAGACGACAAACTCATCTCCAAATACATGTACGCCCCCGACATGCCCGACCCCGATCTGATGGTCCGCACCTCAGGCGAACATCGAACCTCAAACTTTCTGCTGTGGCAACTGGCGTACTCAGAGTTGGTGTTCACCGAAACGCTGTGGCCCGATTTCCGGCGTGAAGATCTCTTTGACGCTGTCCGTGAATACCAAAACCGAGCGCGGCGTTTCGGTGGCATTGAATCTGTTGAAGGCCCTCAAAACTAAGTGCACTTAGTTGATCGACGGGTAAGTCGCAACGGTTTTTCCCTAGTAGTGAAAGTGGGTAAACATGGCTTTGTATCGCTGTAACGCCATTGTTCTGCGCACTTACAAACTTGGTGAAGCCGACCGCATCATCAGCTTTTGTACTGACACCCGCGGCAAAGTGCGTGCGGTGGCGAAAGGCGTCCGCAAAACCAAAAGCCGCATCGGTGCCCGGCTCGAACCCACCTCACATGTTTCACTGCTGATGTACGAAGGCCGAGGCGATCTTGACGTTGTCTCTCAAGCCGAAACCGTGGAGAGCTACCGAACCATCCGCGAAGACCTCGACCGACTCACCCACGCCACGGCCCTGCTCGAAGCGGTTGATCATGTGAGTATCGAAGGTCAAGACGATCCCAAGCTTTACGCCATGTTGGCCGGAGGTCTGCGCCAACTCAACAAAGAAGACTCCCCGGTTCTTGTTTCCGCGTTTTATTGGAAAATTTTGGCCCACGAGGGCTACACCCCCATGCTTGAAGCGTGTGTGCGCTGCGGAGCCCCTGAACCTCTCGTTGGTTTTGATGCAGCCGCTGGGGGAGTGACGTGCCGCTCGTGCAGCGTTGGCGTGGCCCTTTCACCGGCAACCCTGGCGCTGTTGGAACGCATCCTGGGCGGCGGTCTTGCCGGGGCCTTGCGTGAACCGGCCTCCACGGCCACGCACGAAGTGGAACGGTTGGCTACCAACGCCTTGGAGTTTCAGCTTGAACGTCGCCTCAAAGCAGGCCGTCTCTTGGATAGAGGTTGATGACTATGAGCATCCCAAACCTTCCTCCGAGCTCAAACCCAAAGCCGAGGCCAGGACTGAACCCAGAACCCGCCCCAAAACCTGGAATCGACCAAAGCCGCGCTGATGCTAAGCACACGAATCATTCCGTGGTTGAGGCTGAACGGGTTCGCAGCCTGCGCAACATGAAGCTGCTCGCCACGGCGTTGCTCCTCCTCGTCACTATCGGATTCGTTGCGGCCCGAATCTTCGAAGATCAAAACGGCTGGCTGGGCTACGTACGCGCCGGATGCGAAGCCGCCATGATCGGTGCGTTGGCCGACTGGTTTGCTGTCACCGCGCTGTTCCGACACCCCCTTGGTATTCCCATTCCACACACAGCAATCGTGGCCCAGCGAAAAAACGAAATTGGCAAAGGGCTCGGCGAATTCGTTGAGACCAACTTCTTAATCCCCGAAGTGCTCGGGCCAAAAATTGCCGCTATCGAGCCAACCCAACGCCTCGCCCGGTGGCTCGCGATCTCACAAAATACCCACACCGCGAGCGAACGAATCGCCCAGGGACTGACCAAAATATTGGACTCTATCGACGACTCCGAAGTAACTGCCTTCTTTGAAGGTCGACTCTCCTCCCTCGTGACTAAATTCCCCCCAGCCCCAACACTCGCCCGAGTATTACGCAACGCCGGAGCAAATCGTCGCCGCGAACAAATCGTCGACGGAGTACTAAAACGAGCACACGACGCACTCTGGGACAACCGGGACAACATCGCCCACCAATTCATCTCTGAATCACCCTGGTGGGTGCCCAATTCCGTAGATCAGCGCATGTTCGACCGACTCTTCACTGGTATCACCACCACCCTTGGAGCTATGCGCGCAGATCATAATCACGAACTGCGAATGGCTTTAGATCGCCGGATCGACCGTTACATCGTTGAGCTGGAGAGCAATCCTGCGTTGGCCGCGAAGTTTGAAGAGGGAACGCGCGAAGCGTTAGGCCACGCCAGCATTCGGTCGGCCATAGGAGTCTGGTGGGCTGACACCAAAGTTCAGCTCGCCAGTGAGTTAGCCGATCCGCAGTCAAAGATACGTGAACGGATTTCCCGCAGCGTCGAAGATCAGGCAACGGCCATTCTCGCTGATCAACCTCGAGCTCAGCGCTACAACGACGCCATCCAACGCTTCGTAGTGTCAGCTGTAACTTCTTACGGACATGAACTAAGTGGGCTGATTGCCGCAACCGTCGAGCGATGGGATACCGAAGAAACCGTTACTCGCATCGAGCAACAGATCGGTCGAGACCTGCAGTTCATTCGGATTAACGGAACCATTGTTGGCGGCATCGTTGGAGTAATTCTCTTCACGGTCGCAAAGCTGCTCTAACCAGCGCTCATCCGCCAGGCAGCCTTCGATTCCTTCTAATTCGGTAATGATTTTAGGAATTCTTCGTTTCTGCGACAAGAAGCCGCTACGGTGTGTCCACTCAGATTTATTAGGAAGGATGCGGGAAACGTGGAGCGATGGGATGTTGCGGGAACGCGCTTTGGCACCATTGCCGGGCTCTGGCGTTACCCCGTCAAATCACTCCAGGGCGAACCGCTCCTCGCCGGTCAACTCACCCCAAGTGGACTGGTTGGTGATCGAGTCTTTGGCATCTTCGAAAAAACAACCGACGTTCTTCTCTCAGCCAAGCGTCTCCCCAGAATGCTGGAAGGGAGCGCCGTTCTGCTCCCCGGAGACGATCTCGTTGCCAGGCTCAGTTTCGATGGCAGTACCTTGCTCAGCACTGATCCCAATATCAACGAAGCCCTCAGTTCCTGGCTCGAAGTAGGCGTTGAACTACGTCAGCCCAAAGCTGGGCGTCGCTCCGTGGTGGAAACCCAAGTTGACCTGGATGACGATTCGCAGTTGGCCGAGTTCAGCACCCGTCCTGGCGTGCTGTTTGATAGCTGCACGTTGAACCTTGTGTCCACCACCTCCTTAGCTGCGGCATCGGCGCTCTACCCGGCTGGAGTTTGGGGTGTCGAACGATTCCGCCCCAACGTGTTAATCGAGACGGAAACCGCTATCAGTGAATCTTCTTTCGACGAAGAAGAACGCCCGGGGTTTGTTGACGACGAGCTGGTCGGCTTTGTCGTCAGCGTTGGAACCGTGGAAATTGTCGTCATGAAACGATGCGACCGATGCGTCATGATCACCCGCCCGTTTGGTGTCTTCGGTCGTGACCGGGCACTGCTTCGAACGTTGTCACGTTTCCACGGCAATGAGCTGGGCCTCGACGCGATGGTCAGCGGATCGGGACCCGTGAGCTTGGGTGACCCGATCGGCCTGGTTCGTCGCAGCTAAATTTGCCGCTACTTCTTTGGTGTTAGTTGGACTGTTGCTAGTTGGACTGTGGCTGGTTCGGTGGTCTGTTGTTACAAGGTCTGTTG
>JAYTWN010000174.1:0-4695 GCA_043743435.1 Acidimicrobiia bacterium | reverse complement strand
GCCCGGGCAATGGCAACTCGTTGACGTTCGCCACCAGAAAGCTTGGTCGGCTTAAATCCCACGCGATGCTCAAGCCCCACGCGCTGCAACGCCGCAAGGGCACGCTGTTCTCGGTTACCGGTTTTCGTTGGCCCATCAGTAGTAGGTACACCTACTGCTTGGTACAGTTCGGCCATCATTACGTTTTCCAGAACCGTGCGATGCGATAACAGATGAAAGGACTGGAACACGAAACCCAAGAGCTCCGCTCGCACACTGGCCTGGGCCCGGTCATTGAGTTCGCCCACATTGATGCCGAGCAGCTCATAGGAACCCGTCGTCGGCTTATCAAGGCACCCCAGCACGTTCAGCAACGTTGACTTCCCCGAGCCGCTGGGCCCCACCACTGCCAAGGATTCCGACGACGATATCGCCAGGTCGATCCCTCGAAGCGCATGAACTGGTGGCGTACCGTCAAAAGTCCGGGTGATGCCCCTTAGGTCGATAACCACAACCCTTGTTTAGCGCATCCCTGCCCCGAGCAAGGTTGGGCAATTCCAAATAGTCTTGCGATACGTGAAAGACCTTGGTGGTCTGAACGGTCTAGATCGGTGATGGTGGTGCACAGACATTTTCCATCCCTGGTTTGAAGGGTCACGCACTCCTTACGCTCACGACACAACATCCGAAGTACTCGATGAAACAAAACCTCGCGCTTCAAGCAGAACTTCCAGGATTGAGCTACACCGATCCGCGGTACATCAATGTTGGTTCGTTCAAATGAACAGCGGTAAAACTGAAGCAAGTTGAGTCGGCTTACTATCGAGGCATGGAAGCTAAAACCCTCCGATGCACGATTCGCAACGTTGCCCGCAAGGCAGTTGGCGTGGGGCTACTCACAAGTTGTCTGCTTGGAGGACTCGCCGGTTGCACCACGAACGCAAACAGCAAATCCTCAGAAGCGGTGACGTTAAAGACTGAAGAGTTCACCCTGGACAACGGTATGCGATTGGTCATTCACGAGGATCACCGCGTGCCCAACGTAAAGGTGAGCATCAGAGTTGGGGTTGGATCAGCCGATGAACCACCGGGGCGCGGTGGGTTCGCGCACCTGTTCGAGCATCTGATGTTTATGGGCACCAAGGCCGCACCAAATTTTGACATCGTGATGGAAAACGTCGGCGGAAGCAACAATGCCTACACCGACTACGACGAAACGGTGTTTTATGAATCCGGTCCGGCCAATGCACTACCGACGTTTGTATGGCTAGAGGCAGATCGTTTCGCAAATTTGGCGGCGTACATGACCGAGGCCAAAGTGGATTTACAACGCAATGTGGTTCTCAATGAGATGCGCCAGAACGTGCTCGATGAACCGGGTGGTTCTGCAGGCGAAGCACTCAACGACGGCTTGTTTCCGAAAGGCCACCCCTATCAACGACCGGTCATTGGCTCGATCGCTGACTTGAAGGCGGCCAAAAATGCTGACGTTGTCGACTTTTTCAATCGCTACTACAAGCCAACGAATCTCACCATGATCGTGGCCGGCGACGTTGATACGCAGGCAACGAAAAAGCTCATCGAGACCAGCTTTCGTGGCATAAGTGACCGCAATCAAGCGAAACCGCAAAAAGCTTCGTTTGTACAAATCAACAAACCCAACCAACGCGACTGCTTCCCTTGCCGAGTTACCCAAAGCTCTGTCGACGCTGTCTCGAACCCACAGGTGAATCTCGCTTGGGCCCCGTCCAGCCAACCCGTCGACGGTTCCTTCGCCAATCCTGCTCTCGAACTAGCCGCGGTCATGCTCAACGACACCTACAGCAACGCGATGCAGAAACACCTGGTGCGGGAACAGCAACTGGCCACCAGCATCAACGTTTCCTATGACCCCAAAGCCCATGCGGGGTTTTTCTTTGTAGACGCTAAAGCTGCACCCGGAGTTTCGGCACCAAAGCTTCACGCAGCGTTGAAGTACGAACTCGATCTCATAGCCAAGCAGGGTTTCAAACCCAGCGAACTCGAAGCGGCCAAGGTTGGTTCAAAGGTGGGCATTGCTGAAGCATTTGAAGAGATAAGTGGACGTACCGATTTGCTGCAGTTGGTGGTCTCTCGCTACGGTTCCGTGAAAGGCCTCTCGAAGTTCCAACACCGCTTCGAAAACGTCACCCTCGTTGATGTTCGTTCCGCCTACAACACCATGCGCAAAACTGCTCCGCTGGTGGTGCAAACGGTGCTTCCTGGCGACCGCGGGGACTACCCTCCAATTCTCACTCGCTCGAGTGGAAAGCCAACCGGCGTGCTCACCAAAGCCCCAGGCGCGCAGACTATTGAACGGCTTCCCAACGGTAAGGCCAAAGCCATCGCGGTCCCGAAACCCACTACCGCAAAACTTGCCAATGGCATAAGTGTTTCGTACTTTCAACGGCCCGATGCACCACGTACCCGCGTGCTCATCAAGATCGTCGGCGGTTCCGAACGAGATCCGGCCGGGCAAGCGGGACGAGCCACCCTTCTCGGCGCTGTGATGACCCGTGGCGCAGGAGATCGCAATGCCGAGGAACTCACCAGGGCGTTGAACCTCGCCGGGTCTGATGTCTCGGTGAGCGCTGGGTTCGGTGGCTACTACCTGCGGGTCAATGCGCCGGCCGCAAACACCGACACGGCGCTCTCACTTGCAGCGGATATCGCCCTGCGTCCGCGCTTTGACGCGAAGGAATTGCAGTTGGCCGTTGGCGTGCAGGTCTCTGCACTTGAAGCGGCACAAACCGATCCCTCAGCCATGGCCGCGCGGGCCAGCTCGGAGTTCTATCCCAAGGACCATCCCTTCCGAACCTACCCCACCTTGCGATCAATCAAAGCACTCGACATTGCCAGTATGCGCGCAGAACATCGTATGGTCTTTCAACCACAAAACGTCGACATCATCGCCTCGGGTTCGATTCCACTGAACGAACTCACCAAAAAGCTGAACACCGCATTCGCGGGTTGGAACGCTGGCAGCGAAGCGCTAAAGGACCCCGTTGACCCTGCGGTGCCCCCTGCTCCCCGCAAGACCCTTCTCGTTGATATTCCCGGTGCAGCACAAACCACCCTGTTGTACCTTTCCACCAGCGTCGGGCCCAACGATCCAAAAAACCTGGCAGCCGATACCGCTTCGTTGATTCTGGGAGGCACCTTCACCAGTCGGCTTAATCGGAAGCTTCGAGAAGAAAAGGGCTATACCTACGGGGCGGGAGCATCGCTGCAAACGCACGTGTTGTATGGGGTGGCGAGCGGAAACACCAGCGTGGAAACGTCGGTTACCGGGGCTGCTCTTACCGAATTCCTAGGCGTGCTTAGAAATTTTACGAAGGGAAACATCACGGATGACGAAACAAAAGCCGCTACCTCGGCAACCTATTCGCAGTCGTTGGGTTTGGTGTCAACCAGCTCAGCACTCGTAGAAAACTTACGTGGTCGCCGCGATCTTGGCTTGGCGTGGGACAACCTTGGGACCGAGTTACTGAAGGCCGCCAGTTTCGACTCTGGAGCACTCAATACCGGTGCACGAGACCTTCTTCGTGACGACGCCGTAATGATCGTTATTGCCGGAGATTTAGCCAAGGTTCGTCCGCAATTAAAAGGCCTTGAGCTGGGCACGATCAGCGAAGTGAAGCCCGTGGTCTAACCCCGAGCCTGAAACCTGGAGCTGCGACCTTAGACGAAAACCCATGCGGACGTAGTTTCTGTCGACGGTGCTGCGGTGGCTTCGGTTGCTGAACCGGCAGCCGAACTATCGGTGGATTCCGTAGCGGTGGATTCGGTAGCGGTAGCTTCAGACGAACCGGCTGTCGAGGTGCTGTCCGTCCCACTGGTGCCTGACCCAGCGGTATCTGCGGAGATCGAGGGAGTGTCTATCGCAGCGGAAGAACCATCGATGGATTGCGAGCCCGCTGACCCGACCACCACAAGATCACCTTCCTTCAGCGAAGTTGCATCGAGAGGCGTCACCGCGACGAGACCTTCGGCGGCCAATCCGGGAGTAACCGTTACGAAGCGCGTGGGCTTGGCTGGGTCATCTTCCACTTCCACCCGGCTCGTTCCATTTGAAGCAACTGAAAGAGCGGCAACAGGAACGGCAAGAACCGCGGTTCCGGAGGACTTCACCGGGATGGTCAGCTTGACCGAGGCTCCGTTGAGCTCGGCGGCGTCGGCGTTGGGACCGGCATCGGGTGTGACTTCCACAAACACTTTGTCGCCATCGACACCTTTCGTTCCCGGGGTGTCGGCCAGCTCGGTGATACGACCCTTCAACGTGATGTTGAAGTCGCTCGCCTCGATCTCCACTACCGCGCCGAGTTTCGTGAGCTTGGCATCGGCCACGTCGAGTCCACCGTCGATAGCAAGGCGCGACGTGGTTACCGTCATTACCGCACCATTCACCGGGTCACCGCGATTGAGGCGGGAGTCATCGATACGCAGCGGCAACGACGGGAAGAACAACACCTCGTTAGCGGGCACAGCAGTTCCCGTTTTCGATTCAAGATCAGCGACTTCATCGTTTGCGCGCATAGCATTTGCCTCAGCCGAAGCCAACTGTTGACGAGCCAGGGCCAAATCGCCACCACGAGAAACCTCCCGGGCCGACGCAGAAGCAATCGAGGCTTGAGCACCGGCTTGGCGAATCGTCGTCGCACCCGAAGTTTCTGCGAGCTTCAGGGCCGTGGCAGCGAG
>JAYTWN010000173.1:0-3210 GCA_043743435.1 Acidimicrobiia bacterium | reverse complement strand
CGGAAGCATGGCAAAACCGCACGGATTAAACGCCGCAATGATTCCCGCGCTCAACGCCAAGGCAACACTTCCACCGTTGCGAAAACCCTGCAACGAAATGCTGGCGTGAACGGCACCGATCAATGGACTGGAGAACACCCCACCAGTTTGCAACGAAGGACCTCACCAATGGCGTCAAGTATCTCAGCGGCACCTCAGCCGAAGGGCCACGACGAAACACTCCAACACATCCTGAACCACGCCGAACCACGACCTACACCGGCGAGCACCGGCGAAACCGGCGAAACCGGCGAGCACCGGCGAGAACCGAACGTGCGAGCAAGAGGACCGATAACCGCAGGCGGGAATTCCTTCATCGGCAAATTTCGGTAAACCAGATGCAAAAGTGTGACCATAACTACATGTGCCCCCACAGGAGCAGCTAGCTTCCAAAGGTGTAAATCCGCCAAGCCCGCAAGCGGGGGAGTGAGAGTTTTTCGATGAGCGTCGTTGGTACCCGAGTAGTCCGTAAAGAAGATCCCAAGTTCCTCACCACTGGCGGGGTGTACTCAGCCGATCTCCGCGATGAACGCCTCAACGGAGCCGCACACGTCACCTTCGTGCGCTCCAGTGTCGCCCACGCCAACATCACCAGCATCGACATCAGCGCCGCCAAAGTTGCCCCCGGCGTTATCGGCGTCTACCAACTGGCTGATCTCGATGTGGCCGTAACCCATATGCCGCCGCCGATCCCCATGCTGCCCGGTGCCATGGCCCGCCCACTACTTGCAGACAAAAAGGTCCGTTTCGTTGGCGAGCCTGTTGTGGCCATCGTGGCTAAAACCTTGGGCCAAGCCGTAGATGCAGCCGAGCTGGTCATCGTTGACTACGACGCTCTGCCCGCCGTCGTTGACGTTGAAAAGGCCGCCGACGGAGCCCACTTGTTTGAGGAACACGGCTCCAACGTGGCGATTGACTTGAACTTCGGCTCCGATGCCACCATGTTCGACGATTGCGAAGTCGTGGTGAGCGGTCGCGTGGTCAATAACCGTGTCGCCGCTGCATCCCTCGAAGGCCGTTCCGCCGCTGCTGTGTGGCACCAGGACCGCCTGATCTACTGGATCTCCACCCAAGGCGCCCAGGCCGTCCACGGAGCACTCGCCGGGCTACTCGGCATCGACGCCAGCCAAATCCGCGTCATTGCCCCCGATGTTGGTGGAGGATTCGGCGCCAAAATTGGACCATCGCCAGAAGATGTGATCGTTGCCGCCATCGCCAAATCCAGCGGACGGGCCATCCGCTGGACCGAAACCCGCTCCGAAAACATGATGAACATGGTCCACGGCCGCGGCCAGGTCCACCAGGTCAAAATCGGTGGCTCCAAGGATGGCACGGTAAAGGCCTACAGCCTCGATGTCATCCAAGACTCCGGCGCATACGCGCTGCTGGGCGCCTTCTTGCCCTTCATGACCCGCATGATGGCCGCTGGCGTGTATTCGATCCCCAAGGTCCAGTGCAACGCGAAGTCCTTCGTTACCAACACGACCCCAGTTGCCGCCTACCGCGGAGCAGGCCGTCCAGAAGCAACCGCCGCCATCGAGCGGGCCATGGACATGTTTGCCGCGGAAATCGGTATGGACCCCGTAGACGTTCGTCGCAAAAATCTCATCGGTGCCTTTGACACACCCCACACCACGCCTGTCGGCACGGCCTATGACACCGGTGCTTACGAGAAGTCCCTCGATCTGGCTTTGGCAGCGGCTGACTACCCAGCGTTGCGTGCCGAACAAGCTCGTCGACGGGCGGCTGGCGGAACCAAAGCCATGGGCATCGGAGTTTCGATTTATGTTGAAGTGACCGCTGGGCCAATGGCCGGCGAAGAATGGGGCAAGGTCGTCGTCAATCCAGACGGCTCCGCCACTGTCTACACCGGCACCAGCCCCCACGGCCAGGGCCATGCCACCTCATGGTCCATGCTTGCCGCAGACAAACTTGGCATTTCCATGGACCGCATTGACGTCATCCACGGCGACACCGACCTCGTCCCCAAGGGTGTTGGCACATTCGGCTCCCGTTCACTCCAAGTTGGTGGCTCCGCCATTCTCAAGGCCGCCGACACCCTCATTGAACGTGCGCGTACTATCGCAGCAGAGCTACTCGAAGCCAATGTTGACGATGTCATGCTCGATGTTGAGCGTGGGGCGTTCCATGTAAACGGTTCGCCCAGCGTGGCCAAGTCATGGGTCGAAGTGAGTGCTGCTGCTGCCGATACCGGTGGACTCGAAGCCGCCGAAGACTTCCAAGCGTCGTCGCCAACCTTCCCGTTCGGGGCCCATGTCGTGGTCACCGAAGTAGATACCGAAACCGGCCACGTGCGGATCGAACGAGTTATCACCTGCGATGACTCCGGCATCCTCGTGAACCCCAATGTGGTTGAAGGCCAACGTCACGGCGGCATCGCCCAAGGCGTTGGACAGGCCCTGCTCGAAGAAATTCGTTACGACGAGGACGGCAACCCCGTTACCTCCAACTTCGCCGACTACGGAATCATCTCGATGGCAGAGCTCCCCAGCTTTGAACTGACCACGCTCGAAACCCCAACCCCGGTTAACCCAATGGGGGCCAAGGGCATCGGTGAATCAGGAGCAATCGGTTCCACCCCAGCCGTACAGTCTTCCGTGATCGACGCCCTTGCCCATCTCGGCGTACGCCACATCGACATCCCTATGACCGCCGAAAAAGTCTGGCGTTCACTAGCCGCCGTGTAATTTTCGTTTGAGCTGGCCCTGGCAGCTAGGACACCATTTCGAAAAGGCCAACGGGCAAATCGCGTTGGCCTTTTGGTTTTCACCCAACCATCTTCGGTTTAGCAACCAAGAGTCGTGTACCAAAGTGCACGCTTGTGTATCGAAGTGCACGTGCTGAGGCACACGCGAGCGTGTCTATCGTTAGACGGCCTCAGTAGCGCCCAGGGAGCAGCAGTGCCAGGGGAACTGGTCTCCTTGAAGCGGTCCCCGAGTGCTGAGCCTCCGCAAGCGCCGACTTCCGAGAGCTACATAGTTTTCGGTGCCCTATCGGCAAACCCAAATCGCGCCGGGGAGACCAAAGACCTCAAACGCTGAGTGCGACCCAGTTCATGATGAAGTGGAACATGCCAGCAGCAAACACAAAGGCGTGCCAAACCTCGTGGTACCCAAAGTCGGGAGTGGGGTTTGGGCGTTGGACTCGCAG
>JAYTWN010000172.1:0-2768 GCA_043743435.1 Acidimicrobiia bacterium | reverse complement strand
GTGGCCTCCTAAAACATGCAATAAGCCAGTACAGCGTCTAGCGAGACTGTGACTTTTCAAGATTTGTCCCGAGTCTGCACTCACCTTATTCAAAAGTTTTAGAAAACGGTTGGCCCTCGGGTTGACCGTTTTCATTTTCTTTTGGCGCACCCTGCCCGGTTCGTTGGCTGTTTCGTTGGGCGTTTCGGTGAATGCTTGTCCCCTGAGCAGCTTGGCCGTTTCGGTCCTCATCATCAAAGCGCGAGTGAAGAAGTCGTTAGACGGAAAGCTCGGTGATCAAGCCGTTCTCAACCCGGAGTTGTCGATTGACCGAGACCGCATCGAGCATTCGCCGATCGTGGGTAACAAGAAGCAACGTGCCCTGATACGTCGCCAATGCCGATTCGAGCTGTTCGATGGCAACCAAATCCAGATGGTTGGTTGGCTCGTCGAGGACTAAGCAATTCACTCCGCGGGCCTGGAAGAGCGCTAGCACCGCCCGAGTCCGTTCGCCGGGGGAGAGGGTCGAGGCGCTGCGGTGAACATCGTCGGCCCCCAACCCAAACTTGGCCAACAGCGTGCGAATATCGGCCAAGGTTTGCTCGGGGAGCTCGGCCCGAACCGCATCAAGCAGCGTTTGCTCGTTATCGAAACGATGCCGGGCCTGATCCAACTCACCAATGGCCACACCGCTCCCGCCATGACGAGAGCCTTCTGACAACTCCAACCGGCCCAGCAGCGCCGCCAACAACGTGGACTTACCCGAACCGTTCGCGCCCGTGATGGCTACCTGATCATCAGCGGAAATTTCCAACGTGACCGGACCGAGCGAAAACGAACCACGTCGAACCACGGCCTCCGTAAGCGCACATACGAGTGAACCTGAGCGCGCTGCCGAAGCAATCTCGTATTGCAACTGCCAAACTTTGCGAGGCTCATCCACCACATCTAACCGGTCGGCTTGGCGCTCCAAACGGCGAGCCTTACTGGCCATTTTCTCCGTCGACTCGGCTCGTTTCTTCGCCCCGATCTTGTCGTTGTCGGTCTTGCCCTTGGCCGCTTTGGCTGCACCCGCATACGTCCAGTTCCGTACTGTTCGCGCTCGATCAACCAGATCCGAACGCGCCGAACTGTAATCCTCAAACGCCTCACGAGCATGGCGTCGCGCTACTTCACGCTCTTTTAAATACGCTCCAAACCCGCCACCAAACAACGCGGAGCGTTTCTCAATCGGATCAAGCTCCAAAATGTCCGTCACGGTGTTTTCTAAGAACGTGCGATCGTGACTCACGATGGCCGTAGGTGCACGTAGCTCTTTTACGAACCGCTCAAGAATGGCTAGGCCTTCAAGATCCAAATTGTTGGTGGGCTCGTCAAGCAAAAACACATCGAAACGAGCAGCCAAAAGACTCACCAAACCCACACGGGCAGCCTGACCACCAGAGAGAGACGCAATGGGCTGTAAAGGGTCAATCGTCAACCCCACCTCGGAGCTGCACGTGGCAATGCGAGCCTCAAAATCCGCCCCGCCTAGAGCCATCCAACGTTCCAGAGCATCCGAATAGGCCACGTCGGCACCGTCTTCGCCCCGGCCCATACGATCTGCCCAATCGTCCATCGCCACCTCGGCCGGACCCACGCCGGTACGACGCAACAAGAACTCCCGGACTGTCTCATCTGGCGCCGCCTCAGACTGTACCTCCTGGGGAAGGTAACCAATCGTGGCCGACGGGGGCATTGCCGAAACCGCTCCCAAAGCTGGAACGAGCCCTGCCAGGGTCCGAAGTAACGTGGTTTTGCCAGCCCCATTCGGCCCCACCAAGCCCAGTTTTGTGCCCGGAGCCAAAACGAAAGAAACGCCCTCGGCCAATACCACGGGCTCATGCCCCAAGGTGAGGTCCTTGACCACCAACGTGACGCCAACGGAGGCAACGCTACGAGCCATCAGCGCGCACCCTGGTTCGAATGCCACGGAAGTATCGGCTCATACGGCCGCAAAGCGTAGGGCGGAAACTCCTAGCGGGGAAGCGGAAAACCTGTGCAGTGTTTTGAGTCCAGACTCGGGACAAATCCTGAACAACCCAGTCTTTAGCACCCACACGCAACGTCGACCGAAAATTTCGCATCCTCAACCGCACTACGTCGAGTGCGCCGAGAGCGCCGGAATTCTCGCCCCACGCCTGTTGGCTCGGGGCTACCAGCCTCGATCAACCCAGGACTGCAACGAAGGACGCTCCGTGGCAATGGTGGTGTCGGTTCCGTGGCCGGGCATCACGATCGTATTGGCATCGAGGGTGAACAGGCGACGATCGATGGACTCAATGATTCCCTCAAAGCTGCTTCCTTCGAACTTTGTGGCCCCCGGACCGCCAGGAAACAACGTGTCGCCACTCAACAGCACCGGTGAACCTTCGACACGAAAACACATCGACCCTGGAGTGTGACCCGGCGTGGCAATGGTGTGCAGCCGAAGCCGACCAACCTGCAAGACCGAATCATCCTCCAAAATTTCGTCGTACGAGGGCAACATGTGGGCATCGGCCGCGGTTACCGCAACCGAGTAGCCAGCATTTCGAACTTCAGTCACCGCTTGAATGTGATCCCAATGGCCATGGGTTTCCACCACCTTGCGGACATCGAGACTGCGGCACAACTGCAATAACTGCTCATGCTCATCGGCGGCATCCACTAACAGCGCTTCACCGGTCAAGCGGCACCGAACCACAAACACGTTGTTGTCATAGGGCCCAACGACTGTGCGAGTGATCTCCACCTGCGAATCGGAATAA
>JAYTWN010000171.1:0-3453 GCA_043743435.1 Acidimicrobiia bacterium | reverse complement strand
CTTGCTGCGGTGCATCAACGGCCTAGAAACGCTAAGTGCGGGAACCGTTGAAGTACTCGGTGTTGATCTGGCTGACCCGTTTACGGATGCCGATCGAGTACGGCAGCAGATCGGGATTGTGTTCCAGGCTTTCAACCTCTTTCCACACCTAAGTGTGCTTAGCAATATTATGTTGGCGCCTGTCAAAACCAAACGGATGAACAAAGTTGAAGCAGAGGCAAAAGCCATGGAACTGCTTGAACGCCTTAACCTTGCCGATAAAGCCCGTGAATACCCCGACCGGCTCTCCGGGGGTCAACAACAACGAGTGGCTATTGTGCGCGCGTTGGCCATGGAACCCGATGTGATGCTTTTCGATGAGGTCACCTCCGCTCTTGATCCCGAACTGGTTGGCGAAGTACTTACTCAGATTCGAGAACTTGCCGGTGACGGCATGACCATGTTGCTCGCCACGCACGAGATGGGTTTCGCTCGCGATGTTGCCCATCGGGTGTGCTTTCTCAAAGACGGTGTGATCGTAGAGCAAGGTACTCCTTCACAGATTTTTGATGAACCAGCGCACGTTGACACCCAACAATTCCTCCGCCGAGTTATCGAAGCCAAACGTCTTTAGAGCTCGAGGAGATAGGAGAGTGCTCAATCAATCAATCAATCAATCAATCAATCAATCAATCAATGCACAATGCTTTTCGCCACGGCGTCAGCCGGACGGCAAAACCCCGCAGCGCTCAATTCCGCCCATCGGCGCGGCCTCTCTATAGGAATCTCATGCATCCGCTGCTCACCATCATGAAGGCGGCCGCCGAAGGCAACTTTCCACCTGTCGACGGGATCGTTGAGGTGATGCCTCTCTTCGAAGGTTCACCACACATCTACATTCTGGAACTCACCGGGCACGCCTACGTGATGACGGATCGAACCCAAGCAGAGCTTAAAGCCGTGGGTGCCGACGGGTTTGGCGGCGTGATGCATCCCAACGTCCTGAACTTTTTGGCCAGCGGCGGCCACAACTCAAGCACACACAGTTTGCGGGGCGCTCAGGGAGCGGTCGAAGAACACGATGCCCAAGGCGCACCTAAGACATCGATCGGCCAAGGCACCAACAACGACAGCCGACCCAGGGCGCAAATCGGTTGTCATGACGCACTGCTCGTGGCCCGAGGAACCGGCACCCCGGGCCCGGGAAGCGGAGGCGCACTCATCGAGGGTTTGCTCCCCAATCGCATCGATCTCGACGATCACCCCCGGGTCGGGTACGCCAAAGTCCGACGTCGCCACGTTCAGGTCTACGGCGACCACCGAGGTTTGGTCACCCTAGGTCGGGGCATCGCCGATCGTTGGGAGATCAGCGTAGAGGTGGATCCCGCCAATCGCACCACCGGCAATGCACGTGCACTTATCAATGATGCATTGAGCCACATTCCATCCGATCAATGGTGCTTTGGTCAAGTTTCCCCTGGAAACGCCGCATCGATTCGAGCGTTTCTCGCCGCCGGCTGGATACCCATCGGTGCTGAAATCATCATCATGCCGTAAACAGCGAAACCAAGCGCACCGTGCCAGGTTTTCCAGCAGTCATCACGGCCAGATGTGGACAACGGGCCGGTTCTTGTGAACAGTGTCGGCCAGCGTGTTGAGGTCCGCTTCATCGCCCGTGAGAATCGAGTCTCCCAATCGAACGGCCAGGACTACCAATTGGGCATCGACAACGTCACTGGTACCAGAGCGTGCGAGTAAAAGCCCAACAGCTTTTCCATCATCGAATGGATGAACCTCGACCGTCTTAAGAAATCCCGCCAGGCGAGCTTGACGCGCACCGTTTCGCCAGACTTGCGCAACAACTGGCTCGGTCGTGTGAAGCGAGGCCCGACGTCGTTGCAGCGCAGTGATTAACGTTCGCGCCTGTTCTTCATCGCGATCGACAGAGATGAGAAAGCCTGCGTCGAGAATCACAACTTGTAGCGGCGAGTCATTGCATCGACCGCCGCCTCACTGATCGGTCCTGCATCGCTTTGCCAGTCGGCGAGAAAAGTACCTAGCGCCTCGTTGCGGTCGACATCTTCCGCGAGACTTCGAAGGGCTAATCGGATTACATTGGAACGTCCGCCGAACGAGAGCGCTAGCTTGTCGAGAAGTTGCTCATCGTCGTTATCTAGCCGGACAGTGGTTGTACTCACGTTCAGCAGTGTATTACAAACGTGCTACGAAGCGCAATCCATAATCATCTGGTCCGCTTCGCTCATTGAGAGTTCATGACGTTGGTCGCCGTCGTAGATGGCGTGCCGATCGAGCACTTCACGACCAGAGGCCACTGTCTCATCGATTCGGTCCGCTTTCGCCACATCGCCCGAAACCCAACAACCCATCGATAAAATCATCACCGTGCAATACACTCCAGTCAGTTAGTCGTAGAAAACCTTGAACATCTCGAAGGGATCTACGCCGTGCTGTAACCAGCGAGCGCTTCGGCAATCGAATCCACGTTCACGCTGGGGTGTTCGCAGACTGCCTGAAGCCACGGCGGACGGAACGCTGAGGCCACCGAAACCGGAAGAGCAAGATCTGAACCGGCAACGCAAGCACGCAGGAAGTTAATGGCGTAATCGGTGGGGCGAACATCGGAGGTGAGCTCAAGAAACACAAACGGATCGGGATCTCCCTGGCGAGGGGTAATCGCAAGATTTGGTGCGCCGATCGTTTGCGCGCCGGGACGAACTCCCCCACCGGCAAGACCAATTCCATCGGCAATCACCAAGCCACGAACAACCTTCGGTCGAGCCCCGGCTATTAGTAAGCCCACATATCCACCCAATCCACGCCCGACTATTGTTGCTGCACCCGTGACTGCCAACGCCGTGTCAACGTCTGCCATGAGCAGCTCGCAGTTGTAACCACCACCTACTGGGTGATCCGATAGTCCGTGACCGGTGAAATCCAAACCGTAAACCGGCCCCGTCCAGCTATTGGCCCACAACGGAACCTGTGCAACGGTTCGCTCGCCAAGCCCATGCAACAATAGCAACGCCTGCCCAGAACCGGCGCGCAAGCAGTGAAGAGCGACACGTAAGCGCGCATGGTTCAAGAGCTGCACCGAGCCCGCTTCAGCGACCGATTCAAGCACCGGTACTGTTGCGACTGCTTCGGTCGGTGGGTGAACCAAATCGAGAGCCACGTTTGCGCTCATGCGTTCACTCCGTCGGTGTCGTCGATTCGGTCGGTGTCGTCGGTGTCGTCAACGGTGCGAAAGGGCTCGCCGAGGAACTGGAGAATGAGATCACAGACCAAACCCGGTTGTTCTATGTGCACAAAGTGTCCGGTGTCTTCGAGCACAATGAGGCGCCCACCTTCAGGCAACCACCTGACAATGTCTTCGGGCTGTGTACCCCAACCCATCGCCTCGTATTCCAGCCCCAGAAAGGCCAGAAACGGCATGGGCAATCCAGGCAAACCGTG
>JAYTWN010000170.1:0-2772 GCA_043743435.1 Acidimicrobiia bacterium | reverse complement strand
GGTCCTGATGGGCCGATCTTTGAAGGCCAAGAGTTCAAACTCGATCTCCTAATTTATGCCACCGGTTTCGAGGTGCAGAAGACCGGAACCTACAATGCCATCACCGGTCAAGGTGGACTCGATCTCCAAGACAAGTACGAAGAGGGAATCAGAACGGTTCTCGGCATCCATACGCACGGCTATCCCAACCTGTTCATCATGGGCGGCTACCAGGCCTCGTTTAACTTCAACCTCACCGATGTGCTCCAAGCCCAAGGCGATCACATAGCGGCCTGCATCGACCACGTCCGCAAAAACGGCTACGACACCATGGATTGCACGGCCGAGGCGGAAGAGTGGTGGGTAGAAGAAGTTATTGCCCATCGCGGCAAGACTTCACGCAACGCTGAATGCACGCCGGGCTATTACAACTTCGAAGGAGAGTTCAACCGCCGACAAGACGGCAACTACAACGGCGGCTTCCCCAAATACGGTGCCCACATGACCGATGTACGTGCACGTATGAATGAACGCTTCACCTTCACAAAGGCCTGACGCCCCACAAAGTTCAGTGGTGAATTCCGCCGTCGACTACGAATTCTTGACCGGTGCAGTAACTCGATTCGTCGCTAGCTAGGAACAGCACCATGTTGGCGATGTCGCGTGAGGTGCCCATTCGGCCTAATGAAAGTCCACGTTCGAATCGGGTGCGGACTTCGGGGTTGTGGATGGCTGGGTTTTCTGCCGTCATGGGGGTGTCGATCAGGCCGGGGTGCACCGAGTTCACTCTGATGCCGTTGCGGCCCCACTCTTGTGCCGCGACCTTGGTAAGCCCTCGGATGGCCCACTTCGTGCCCGCATATGCGCCATGGTTCTTCACGCCTTCAAGCCCGGCGACGGAGCTGATATTGATGATCGAACCGGCCTTTCCGGTGGCAATCATGGCGGCCGCCGCGGTGCGCATTCCCAGGAACGTGCCGGTTTGGTTGATGGCGATGATGTTGTTCCACTCTTCGAGAGTTGTGGCGTCCATCCGTTTTGTCATATCGATTCCCGCGTTGTTGACCAACACATCGAGGCGTCCATAGCGTTCCACAATCCCGGCGACGACGTGTTGCCATTCGGTCTCCGAGCGCACATCCAGGTGAACGTATTCGGCGTTGGGAATTCCTGCGGCGGTTTCGGTGCCAACTTCATCAAGCACATCGGCGAGAACAACGACTGCTCCGTGCTCGGAGAACAACTGGCCCTCGTCGGCTCCCTGTCCCCGTGCTCCACCGGTGATTAGTGCAACTTTTCCTGCGAGTCGGTTCATCTATTGCTCCTGCGTTAGCTCACGGTCGGTCAGCATGGCTGCAGAGTTCGCTCGATCTTCGGCATCGGTCGGCGAAGAACCGAGCCAATCGATAAGCACACCAGCATTATCTTCGCCTCGATGACGGGGTGATCCGTGGACCCCACTGCCTAGGGTTGAGAACCGGTAGGGCGACTGAAAGATTGGACGGGTGCCACCTTCCCGGTTGTCAACTTCCACCACGGAGTTTCGGAGCTTGATCGTGGGGGAGTCGAAGATTTCGGCCCGGCTTTTCACGACACCCCATGCCAAGTTGGCACGATCAAGCGCTGCGCAGAGGGCGGCTCGATCAGGGAAGCCGCAGAAGTAGTCGGTCGTAGCTTGGTGTCGCAGTTGAATCTTCGTTTCCAGATCGCAATCGGGCGGCGCGGGATCGACCAAGCCAAGGATGCCATTTACTCTCGACCACACCCAACGAAACCCTCCGGCCAAGACAATCGGTCCGTCGACGGCATCCCAAACTTCGCCATTGGTGGCCACGGCTTTGCGATCATCGAGATTGAAGATGATGGCGTCGTCGGAAAATCCAATGGCATCGACCATGGCAATATCGAGGTGTTGCCCAACGCCCGTTGCGTCACGAGAGCGCAGGGCGGCGAGGATGCCGATCACGCCATGCAGTCCCGAGGTGACGTCGGCGGCGGAGAACGTGACATCGTGCATGCCCGCTCCATCTAACTCAGGGCCGCGGGCAATCAGGCCCATCTCGGCATGGGCGATACTGGCATAGGCGGCTCGTCGAGATTCAGGGCCCTCCTGTCCAAACCCTGAAATGGACAGCATCAGCAACCGAGGATTGATCGCTGAGAGCCCTGCCCAATCAAGCCCGAAGGAGGCAAGCACGCCTGGTCGAAAGTTCTCGATCACAATGTCGGCCTTGGTAGCCAATTCCTGAACGATAGCCACACCATCGGGATGATTGAGGTCAACACAGATGTTGCGCTTGCCTACGTTTTGCTGCACGAAATAGGTACTCAAACCGGCGATCTTTCGACCCCAGTTTCGGCTGACGTCACCGTCGGGCGGCTCGACCTTTACCACGTCGGCCCCAAGATCGGACAAGATGCGCCCAGCTACTGGCCCGGCGAACACGCGGGAAAGATCGAGGACCCGAAGCCCAGCGAGTGGACCGGCAGCGCGTGCATCAACTGAGCTCATTTGGAGTGGTCCTCTTTTCGGTTGAGTCTTTGCACCCGGGGTATCCGGGGCGAGCACCGGAAGCAGAGTCAACGCAGCGTAGGGGAAACTCCAACGTCGTGCACGATCGAGGTCTAGTGCCGTCTCGCGAAAGTTCCACGCTTCGCGCGCTGCCTGAGTTACCAGTCTTAACTACTCTTCAATTGCAGGCGACACGGTGGAACTTCCGCGAACGTGCTCTAGCTCCAAGTGCACGGAGCGAATTTGGTCGTTAGAGTCAAGCTCCATGACCGACTACCAAG
>JAYTWN010000169.1:0-8349 GCA_043743435.1 Acidimicrobiia bacterium | reverse complement strand
TCGCAGTACCTCGTTGGCCATATCGCTCCGGTGAAGCTTGCGGCCACCGCCGTGGCCGAAGCGGACATTGATGAGCCCGGGGACCGTGGTGACCTGATCGAGGTCCGATCTGATGATGACGGGCTCGTTGAGGGCCGTGGGATGCCAGCGTTCGCAGCGGATGAAACGGATGCTGACCACGATGATGACGACGCAGAGGCCCGGGCTCCTAAGAAGGGCTTGATGATCCCCGCTTCGATGGGTCTCCGATTCCAAGTTCCGGCGGAGTTGGCTGCCTTTGCGGTCACCGCATCCTGGGGCACCTATGAGACCGTTCCAACGGAAGAAGTCACAAAGTCGGGTCGGAAGATCCGACACTATAAGCGGACACCAGTTGAGGTGACCAAGACCATTGACATCCCGGGCTTGCTTCCAGGCCAGACCTTCCTGGTGCCATTGGTCGAGCACAGTTGTCTACGGATTGACCGCTATGACGATGCTCAATTTGGGCGGGTGCTGATCGAGATTGCGTTGTGTAATGACCGTGAAACTCCAATGCCGATTCCGATTGGGATGTGGATGTTTCAAACACAGCTTCGTGTCCACGCGATCGGTGCCGAAGTATTTCTTCCCGTACGTGACGTTCTGGATCAAGATTGGGCGGAGCATGACGAAGAGGTACAGCGGCTGAATCTGCAGTATCGAAATCGTTTGGAATTTGCGATTGGTCGAACATGCTCAGTTGATTGGGTCGTGGCCAACGGTTCGCGTCGAGCAACCGAGGTGTCAACAACGTGGCTTGCAGTTGCCGAGACATCACAGACCGCTGCGCGTGCAGTCGAAAATGCGGTACTCGGCATGGATGCACTCTCCTGCATCACGGCGGATGATCTCGCTACTGGAATGAAACCGCTCATCACAGGCTACGGCGCGTGGGTTCAACAACAAAAGGCAGCGGTTGTCACCCTGCCAGTTCACCTGCAGGAGATCGCTGGCTTAACCGTTGACGAGGCAGAGATTGCGCACAAACGGCTAGCTGACGGGCTCGCTCACGTGGCGAAGGACGCAGAAGCTTTGCGGTGCTTTAATTTCATGAACCGTGCGATGCGGGATCAGCGAATTGCATCGCAGGTTGCGGCCATACGTGCGTCTGATCCCTCGGTAACGATCGAGCAGGCGCAGAAACAAGTAGCTAGCCGTGGACCGCAGGCAGCGTCGTGGCGTCCGTTCCAGCTGGCCTTCATTTTGATGCAACTGGGCGCGCTAACCGATCCCGCAGCTCCAGTGCGCAGCAAAGAATTACAAGCGCGCGTAGAACTTCTTTTCTTCCCGACCGGTGGCGGTAAGACGGAGGCGTACCTTGGCCTTGCCGCATACACGTTCGCAATCCGAAGAAGACAGGGAGTCGTGGCATCCATGGACGGGCCGCTTGATGGCCGCAACGGTGTTGCAGTCCTCATGCGCTACACACTTCGTCTGCTGACTGCCCAACAATTCCAGCGCGCCACTGCGTTGATGTGTGCTGTTGAGCTGGCAAGGCTCGATGATGTGAAAACGTGGGGCACCGAGCCCTTTCGGATTGGGCTTTGGGTAGGCACCGATGTCAGCCCGAAGCGTTTTGAAGAAGCGAACGAGCAGCTGACGAAAGTTAGCCAGTACGGGTCCCATCGCTTGACTGTCTTGCAGATCCAACGGTGCCCATGGTGCGGAACTCCAATCACCGCAGCCCAAGTAAGGGCGGACTCCACCACGCGACGCATCCACGTTTACTGCGGTGACGACCTTGCCCGATGCCCATTCGCCAAGGGCGGCCAAGTCACTGAGGGTCTGCCAATTCTTACGGTCGATGAGGAGATTTACCGGTTAACGCCAGCCTTCGTGATCGCCACCGTCGACAAGTTCGCTCGTTTAGCCCGTGAAGGCGAAGCTGCATCATTGTTCGGGTACGTAAGTCGACGCTGCGAGCGCCACGGCTACGCTCACCCCGACTACCTGCCCTGTGCTACCTCCACATCGCACACCAAAACCTCAACGGCACCTTCGGCTTCCGTTCAACCCGTCGGGCGTTTGCGGCCACCTGATCTGATAATTCAAGACGAATTGCATCTCATCACCGGCGCGCTTGGCACAGCAGTAGGGCTGTTCGAGGTTGCCGTAGAAACGTTATGTTCTTGGCGGACAGCAACCGGTGAACAAGTACGTCCACTTATTGTTGCCTCAACCGCAACAGTGCGCAATGCAGGAGAACAGGTACGAGGCCTGTACGGCCGACAAGTCGAAATTTTCCCGCCACAGGTGCTTGATGTTGCTGACACCTACTTCTCGCAGGAAATTCCGGTTACGAGCACGACCCCCGGCCGTCGTTACATCGGCATTAGCGCTCAGGGGGTTCGGCTTTCCAGCGCAGAAATACGCGTGTCTGAGGTTTTGCTGCTCGCAGGGCAACTCCTCTTTGATCAAGCGGGACTTGCTGCAGATCCGTATATGACACTGGTCGGGTACTTCAACGCAACACGCGAGCTCGCGGGCATGGCCCGGTACATGGCTGACGATATCTCCAATCGAGTCGGCAAACCACCACGTGACTCGGGTTTCCCTCGCCGATACGGGACTGGTTTCAATCAACTCAACACCGCAGAACTCACATCACGAATCGCATCAGCCGAGATCGGCCGCACACTCGACCGGCTCGGCCTTGAATTCAATCCCGATGTTGATTCGACCACCGCAATTCAAGCTCGGATGGCAGCGGCACGGGCTAGGGAACATGTTGACTACCGCAAAGGTTCCGAGGCACCATTCGACGTTGTTCTCGCAACCTCAATGCTGCAAGTCGGCGTTGACGTTCAGCGTCTAGGCCTGATGCTCGTTGTTGGCCAACCCAAAAACACGGCTGAGTACATCCAAGCGTCGTCACGAGTTGGACGTGACCAGAGCAACCGGCCTGGCCTCGTCGTTGCACTCGGCAATTGGGCGCGACCGCGCGACCTCGCCCATTTCGAGCAGTTCCGCCACTATCACGAAACTTTTTACGCGCAGGTAGAAGCATTGTCGGTGACCCCATTTTCGCCTACCTCCCTCGCCCGGGGGATCGATGGACTGTTGGTGAGCGTCGCCCGTGTGGCGGAAGCAGCTTCGGTCACCGGTCTTTCACCAGAACGCAACGCCGGGCGGATTCATGATCAACGCGGTGCCGTCGAAGTACTGATTGAGCGGTTAAGGGAAAGAATATCCGAGGCGGCACAAAGCGAAGCCGTAACAAAACAAGCCCATGATCTGCTCGTTAACCGGCTTGATCGCTGGACCCAACGAGCGAAGTTTGCCGGTGACAGAAATCAAACGCTCGTGTATGGGAGAGCAGGTGATAGTGGTCGTTTTCTTCCGCTCATCATCAGTCCCGAAAACTTCGTTTCCTCGATGGGTAGTCCCACGGAAGCTCCGTTCCAGATTGCAAACTCAATGCGCGAAGTCCAGCCCGAAATCAACCTGCTCGTAAGCCCACTTAGTGAACGCTTGTTCAGCGTTTCACCGGAAGGCGCACCCTCGTGGGACCTTCCAGTGCCGGTGACTGACTGATGAACGATCCCACTACGCAACCGCCCGAAGACTCGATGCTGGTGAGCGTCAAGGCGCCGCTTGATCCTTTGGCGGATGCAGCCGGTGAGGCGGTAAAAAATCGCGCACGAGTGAGTTCTGCTCGGCCGTCATCTCTTCTGTACACATACGGTCCTGGCTCTATCATGGACCTTCCAGGATTTTCGATCTCACCCGCAGGGCTTGATGACTGGGAACCAATCTGGAAGCGTCGCCAGTTCATTCCGACAATTCTTGAGCCACGTCTACTCAACGTTGTTCGCTTGTACCTCGGTCCACAAGTAGACGCGCTGCGTCCGTTCCCCTGGCAGCCGAAAAAGGGTTTCAGCAACGAAGGTAACGACCTCGGAGTGCCCTCACGGGTCTTTCCGCAATGGCTTCGCTGCACTGGTTGTGACTACCTCGGTCCACTCCCACGATTCTCTTACACGAATACACATCCGTTTCGGCCAGACCTCGCCCAGTTCACGCACAAGAGCTGCCCGGGTCGAGGGAAACCAACAGAAGGCAAGAAAGGTAATTCGAAACGAGAAAGCCCAGCTGTTCCCGCTCAGCATTTGTTGACCTGCAGCAACGGTCATCTCGATGAGTTCCCGTACACGCTGTGGGTCCATCGAGGTGGGAAGTGCCCAAAGGCAGTGACACCAGATCTCAAGATGCGTGATGCAAACGTCGGCAAGAGTGTCGGCTCCACGATCACATGCGCATCTTGCGGTGCAACACGCGGAATGGCGGAGGCACAGGGCCGTATTGGTCGTACGAAGATTCCTCAGACTTGCCGAGGCCGACACCCACACCTCGAAGCATTCGACAAGTCCTGCGACGCCGCACCAGCACTCATCATGATGGGGGCATCGAATCTATGGTTTGCTTCAATACAGTCAATAATCGTGATGCCCCGAACGGAGCTGGAAGAGACCGAAGCGCTCGCTGATCGACTCCGGGTTGAACTTGGGCCGGTCCAACTAAGGCAATTTTCCGATCAAGTCGTAGTCCTAAGGGCACTTGCCACCGCCGCCAAAATCGATGTGTCGGCCGTTTCTGACGATGAGCTCCAGGCAGCAGTTTCCGACGTTCTCGCTCCACCAGACTCGGACACTACTCGCCAAGAAAAGCTTGCGGCCTGGGACCCCGTGGAACTGTTGGTTCCTGAGTGGCGGTACCTACAAAAACCAGCGCTTTTTCCGCAACAACAAAATTCAAGCGGCCTAATGGTCACCGAGATGCAACGCGGACCTTCCCTCGACTCCCGGATCGCTCGAGTCGTTGCCGTCAACAAGATGAAAAAAGTAAACGCAGTTCTTGGCTTCACACGCCTCGATGAAGTTGACCGAGTGAGCGACGTGGCCGGGCGTCTTGTAAAGCTCACTCGTGACGGACGGCCGACCTGGGTTCCGGCAACCGAAGACCGAGGCGAGGGCATATTCGTGCAACTCGATCTTGAGGCCCTGAACGTATGGGAACAGACAGTGCTGAGCAGCCAACTTTGGCAATCGCATCGTGAGTCTCACAGGAGAAACTTTCAACGTCGCTTCTCTGAAACGGCGAAGTTAGTCAATCCTGACTCCCGCCTACCGGCGCCGCGCTACTGGTTGCTCCACTCGCTTTCGCATGCCTTGATTCGCGAAATGGCTATGTCCTGTGGATACGGAGCAGCAAGCCTCTCCGAACGATTGTATGCATGGGCAGCCAGTCCTCAGCGCGAAGCAGCTGCCGGTTTGCTGATCTGCACAACAGCGTCGGATAGCGACGGAACATTGGGCGGTCTCGTCGCCCTGTCCGAACCAGCGCGCTTTCAGAACCTTGTGCGTTCAGCGCTTCGGCGAGCGTCGCGATGCTCCTCCGATCCTGTGTGTGCCATGCGCACCCCAAGCGACCCCGAGGACTTCCTTCACGGTGCTGCGTGCCATTGCTGTTCCTTCGCATCGGAAACATCGTGTGAGAAAGCGAACCGATTTCTCGACCGCCGGTTGCTTCTCACTCTTCCGTCATCATCCGGTGACGGAATCGCCGGATTCTTCGGCACACTAGATGCCATCTGATCCGTTCGCCGAGCTTGGCGCCTCCCTCACAGCAACGGAAGCACTACGGCTCGCTGCACAACTCGAATCCGGGCAACCGACAGCGCACGCGTTAAGAGAAATAAGTTCCAATCGACGTGAGGAAGTGAAACAGCACCTTGCGGCTGCGGAAGTTGGCCACGGCGACATGCCGCGTGCGAGTGCAGTGCTTCGATCAATCGCAGGGGCAAAAAGTGTGCAACACGAACTCACGCCAGTTTGGACGATGCCGGGCAACGAAGCGACAACCGGTCATCTCACCAGTGAGTTTCATCGGCTCGTGGAAGGTGCTCGCGAGTCGGTCACCTGTGCGACCTACAACTTCGAAACGACATCGAAAATGTGGACAGTGCTGAAAGGGGTCTCAGACCAACCAGACGTCGCTGTCACCCTGTACGTCGACGGCGACAAAGCGCACTCATCAAAGCTGAAGACCCAGCTACCAAAAGCGAACGTCTATCGGTCCGGTGAGCTGCCGAATGGGCAAGCAATCGTAAGCCACGCAAAGTTCATCATCATCGACCACTCGGTATTTCTGCTGACAAGCGCCAACTTCTCCTTCAGCGGCGAGAACCGAAACATCGAACTCGGCTTAAACGTTCACGACTCCGGCCTTGCTTTGTCGCTCGAAAGAACCATGGAAAGCAAACAGGGCACGCTCTATCAGCTGCTCTGATTGACCTTGGGCTTACGGGCCTGCCGTTTGGCTTTTGTCGGCTCATCACCTAGCGCTAGGGCTCCCTGCTGCCCACGTCCTTTTTGCTTCGAGTGACTATTCTTCGCCCAGCGCATGAAGTCGACGGCAGCGACATGGTCGGTTGCATGAATCATGTAGTATTGCGGACCCGCATCCGTCTTGATCAACTGCGGCAAAACATACTGATAGCCCAACGCTGCGAGCATCTCGCAGTAGCGATGCATCAGAGCAATCGGCTCCGCCTTCGAATCCCAAAGGTCCACCCATGCGCCCCGGGTTCCGAAAACGGTGTCAAGCGTTTGAGCGTAAGAGTTTGGTTTTCCTTCCAATCTCGGCTTTACCGGCCAGAGGCGCTGAATGACCTGATGTTGGTTGAATAAAATCCAAAGCTCCGCCTTGCATTTGTTGGCATCAACGGCGAGTTGCTTAAAGTTCGCAATCGTCCCAACGGTCGACCAGTGAAGATTGGTCGAGTCTTGATCGAGACAAACGAACAAGGGCCGATCAGGGTCGATCGCTCCCGAGGTCAAGAGTTCAGGCAGCACAATGTTTGCATCCCCGCAGTGGACCTTTCGCTCCTCCTCCTTCCTCGATTTGATGTCGTCTAGCCGACTCTGCAGCTTCTTTGTGAGCTTGAAGTTGAGGTCGATGAAATGCGACCACTTGAATGCTTTCGACTTAACGGCGAGTAGCGCAGTGCCGTCCCTCGCGCCCGCCTCACCGTGGATCTTGACCTGACCATCACCACAAAAGGCATCAATGTACGTACCGCTGCCCGCCACACGTCGGTAAACCAGAAGGTATATCCGTAGCACCTCGAGTTTTTGTCGAGGGTCCACCCCTGGAACACGCGCCCAACATCATCTTGTCCAGAGAACTTCGCCTCCCGTTTTCGAAGTTTTTTCGGAACCTTCAAGGTGGACAGTTGACCCTCGTCCAAAAACGAAATTTGACCTTCGATATCCGCCGGTGGCTTCGACTTTCTCAAGTTGCCGGCATTTCATCCCAGGTTCGACCGTCCAAGTCTCGCCCACCGTCTTTTGGCCGAAGTCCACCCCATTGCTTGAAGAAAAAGGGAACTCGTTGTTCGACGCATTGATCACGTACTGATCGAACCCAATCGATTGACACGGGCCTACAACGCGGGCCGGATTCACCACCGACGATCACCCAATCAATACCGCCAAGATCGAGTTCACCCAGGTCTCCGAGTAGCGGCTCCAACGAGAGGAACCTGACCTTTGCGTCTTCGACCTTTCGAAGCTGATCGATGCGAAATTTATACCGCCGAGACTCAATTGACGTTCCGATCCACAAATTCGGATGCCACTTGAGCTTCGGCGCAACCGACGCAAGTCGCTTGGACCGTTTCGTCAACAACTGGAACTGATGCCAATGAGCTTGGCCAACGACAGCAAATACCTGCTCGATAAAATCAGTCGGCACATCCTCGTGGAACAAGTCGCTCATCGAATTTACAAAAATCAATCTCGGCGTTTTCCACTTGAGAGGAGTCGCAAGAGTTTGCGGATGCAGCGTCAATCCGAACCCGGGACCACTCGTTCTTAAGTCACCATCATTCTGGTACTTCGTGGAGCCCATTGCTTTGAGTCGCTTGCTTAGAGTTGCGGCATAACAATTGTCGCATCCAGGCGAAACCCGGTCGCAGCCGGTAGTCGGATTCCAAGTCGCTCCCGTCCACTCGATGGAAGATCTATCGCTCATCTACCGAATCCGATCAGTGAAACCGGCTCGCTAGTTCGAGCGCCGCAAATATTGAACATCCCTAAGCATTTCACGGCGGGCCACCTACGAGCTTGATCACCACGCAAATTTGCGGCTCCGGCTGACTGCTTCGGGACTGGTGGCTCGGGGTTGCGTGCGCTGATTGGTGACACGGCCGTCGCTGCGCTCTCGGCCTCCGATACTGCGTGACCTGACGGCCTCCTTCACGCAAGGGCACCCCATGACGCCACGCCACACCTTCGGTGACACTTTGTTTGCCGGACGTCACGGGAA